>DASZQY010000039.1:0-3543 GCA_035549395.1 Bauldia sp. | reverse complement strand
GTCGCTTCCAGAACGCGCGCCGCGCGGCGGTATTCCCCCGCCCGCGCGAACAGCCGCGCCGCGATCGTCGCCGCCGGCACGAGATCGGGCGCGAGCTTGTGCGCCTCCAGCGCCAGTGCCCGCGCTTCCTCCGGCTCGCCGGCCTCCAGTTCCATCGCCCGCGCCGTGTCGAGCACGGCGCGCTGCCGGCGCGCATGATGATGCTCGACGATCTTCGCCTCGGCATTGGCGGTCAGCGTATCCAGCGCCCCGCGCCAGTCGCCGTGCCGCGCCTGGTGCTCGAAGAGGGCGTGCCCCGCCCATGCCGTCTTCGGCGCGAGCTTGTGGGCCTCCTCGGCGAAGTGCCGCGCCGCGGCGTCCTCGCCCTGCCGCCGCGCCTCGATGAACAGGCCGTGCAGGCCGAGCAGCCTGGTTTCGGCGTCCGCCGCCAGCGCCTCGAAGGCGCCACGCGCTGCCTGCGCGTCGCCGGCGATCTGCGCCGCCTGCGCGCCGAGCAGCATGACCAGCGGCTCCTTGCCGAGCAGCCCCTGCGATTCCTGCGCCGCCCGCCGTGCCGCGCGCACATCCCCGGCGCCGACCGCGACCATGCCGCGCGTCAGCGCCCGATAGCCGCGGTCGCGCCGCCGCGCGCCGAGGAACGATCCGACCGAGTGCGGGGTGCGCACCACGGCGCGCACGAGCGCGCCGACAATGGCGATCAGCGCGATCAGCACGACGACCGCGAGCGCCGCCACCATCAGCGACGTGCGCACCTCGTAGCCCTGCCACACCAGCGTCAGGTCGCCGGGGCGCTCGGCCAGCCACGCGAAGCCGATCGCCGCCACGAACATCAGCGCAACAATGACGAGGAGGCGGATCATCCCGCCGGCGCCGTCTTGCTGGTCAGTGCGTCGGCGATGCGGCCGGTGAACATGTCGACCGTGACACGGTCCTTCGCTTCCGCCGCCCACACGGCCGACGCCTGCTTGCCGGCATCGGGCAGCCCGTCGCGTTCGGAAAGCGCGGCAGCGAGATCGCCCTTGGCGACATCGTCGCGCATGCGCGAGACGATCGCCGCCGGATCGCCACCGGCCACCGGACCCGCCGGCTGCACCGAAACCAGACTGTCGAGCAGCCGCTGGAAGAAGTTGCGGCTGGGGTCGTTCGCCGTCGTCGCGGCAAGGATCGCATCGCCGACCGGCGGAAATTCAGCGGCGATAGCCGCGCTTGTCTTCACCCCGCTCGCCGCGAGCGGCTTCAGCGCCGCAACATCATCGGAGTCGATGCCGTACGAGGCGATGAGGTCGAGATCGGCGGCAAACGGCGCGCCATCCGCCGCGGCGCGGCGGAGCGCCGCCGCCGCGATCGCGCGTCCCGCAGTGCCGTCGCCCGCTGGCGTGCCCAGCGCCGCTACCTTGGCGTCGGCCGCGTCTATCCGCTCGGCCAGCGCGCGCACCTTGGCTTCCGCATCGGCAAGCTGGCCGGTGAGCGAGGCGATGGCGTCGGCGTTGGCGCTTGAGCCGCCACCGGCCGCCACGCTGACCTCGAGTTTGCCGACCCGGTCGGAGAGCGCGGAGACATCGCTCGCCTTTGCCGCCGGCGGCAGCGCATCGACCTTCTTGTCCACCGCCTGCAGGGTCGCCGCCACCGCCGCTACGTCATCACGCGTGGCGTAGGTGGACTTGGCGCCCTCGAGCACAGCGATGCGGTCGGTCGCCGATTTCAGGTCGCCGCGCAGCGCCGTCATGCCGTCGGTGATCGCTTCCAGCGCCGCCACCCGCTTGTCGAGCGCCGCCGCGGCGTCACTTGCCGACTTCGCCTGGGCGATCGCCTCGTTCGCCGCGCTTCGCCCGGGCGCCGGCAGGATGCCGACGGCCTGGAGCAGGAGCACGATCACCAGCGCGATGAGGCCGCCGGCCACGCCGGCGAGCCCGGCGTTGCGCCAGCCTTCGTCGCGCGCGATGGCCTGGAATGCGCCGCCCCCTGTGCGCCCGCCGCCTGACGCGGCCGACGACGATGATGCCGCTTCCGCCCGCGATGTCTCGCTCCGCGGCGTTTCCGCTTTTGCCGCCGGCGCCGTCGTCGTTGGCGCCGGTGTGGTAGTCGGCGCTGGCGTCGTCGTTGGTACGGCCTCGGCGGTCAGGTCGATTGTCACCGGCGGCCGCTGACGCTGGCGCCGCTCGGCACCGGCCGCGCCCGCCTCCGTCTTTCCCGCGTCTTTGCTCTTGTCGTCTTCGTCCGCGGCCATGATCTCCCGGGCTCCTGCGGCTACCATACAGGCTAATTGGTCGCTGATCAGCCCGCCCGTCGGCCAGGCGGCGGGATGAGGGCGAGCACGCTCTCCTCGTCCGGCCGCGCCGCGACGTTCACCTCCGCCTCGGCCGGCAGCGCCGCCGCCACCTCGTCCGACATTGCGTAGTAACGCAGCCGCGCCAGTTCGGGCTCCAGCCCCGCTCCTTCCGCCAGATCGCGGAACGTCTCCGCCGTACGCCGCGAATAGAGCAGCACGCCATCGAGTTCGCCGGCCTCGAGCGCGCTCCGCACTGCCGGCGCCAGCGCGCGTGCCGCCTCCGCCCGGTAGGCGACGATCGTGGCCACACGATAGCCGAGGTCGGCGAGCCGCCCGTCGAGGTCGCCGGTGCGCTCCCGCGCCGCCGGATAAAGCAGGGTGCCTTCTGCGGCTGGCACCCGCTCCGCTATCAGCTCGGCCAGTGCCGCGGCACCGCCGCCGGCCGCTTGGACAGCGCGGAAACCCGACGCGCGCGCCGCTTCCGCCGTTGCCGGTCCGCCAGCGAATACCGCAACGTCCCGCCATTTCGCCGCCTGCGGCCAGCGCAAGAGCGCCCGCACCGCGTTGCGGCTGGTGACGAGGATGGCGCGTGGCGTCGCGACGTTCGCCGGCGGCGTCTCGTACGCGATCGCCAGCATCGGCTGCACCAGGACCTCGTGCCCCGCGGCACGCAGCACGGCGGCAGTGCGCGCCGCCTCGGCTTCCGGCCGCGTGACCAGCAGGCGCATCGTCAGGCGAAGAAATCGCGGCCGCCGCGGCGCGCGAGGTCGCTGCCGGCGTTGGCGCCGATTGCTTCCGCGTCGGCGGCAGCGCCGTCGCGCGCCACGTCGTGCGCCACGCTGCCGTCGGGCTTGATGATGATGCCCCGGAACGACAGGCGTCCTCCATCGAGTCGCGCGTAGGCGCCGATCGGCGTGCGGCACGAACCGTCGAGCACGGCGAGGAACGCCCGCTCGGCCGTGAGCGCGATCGACGTCGGCCGGTGGTCGATCGCTGCGAGCTTCGCGCGCGTCGCCGCGTCTTCCGTCCGCGCCGTGATCGCGATCGCCGCCTGCCCTGCCGCCGGCAGCCACGTCTCGATTTCGAGGAAGCTCGTCGCCCGGTCGCTGAGGCCAAGCCGCGCCAGCCCCGCTGCCGCGAGCAGCGTCGCCTGCGCCGCGCCCTCGCTGATCTTGCGCAGCCGCGTGTCGACGTTGCCGCGCAGATCCACGACGGTGAGATCGGGACGCAGCCGGAGCGCCATCGCCTTGCGGCGAAGCGACGAGGTGCCGAGC
>DASZQY010000038.1:0-16478 GCA_035549395.1 Bauldia sp. | reverse complement strand
GCTGCCGCCGATCGATTTCGCTCTCGATGCCACCGCCAACCAGGTCGGCGACCTCGGCTTCCAGCCCGAGCCTGCGATCCTCGCCTGGCTCCGCGGCACGCCGAGCGTAACGCTCACCAACCTGCGCCTGGCCATGGCCGGCGCCATCGTCACCGCCAGCGGCAAGCTTTCGCTGTCGAAGGACGGGAAGCTGAACGGGACGCTGCTGCTCCAGTACAATTCCAGCGCCGCGCTGGCCGATCTGATCGAGACGCTGAAACCTGGCACGCGCGACAAGTACGCGCCGGCGATCCAGGCGCTTGGCGTCATGAGCAAGCCGGTGACCACGCCCGACGGGCAGGCCCTGCAGACGACCGTGAGCTTCCTCGACGGCATCGTCTTCCTGACGATCCTGCCGCTGCCGATCGACCCGATCCCGCCGCTCCGCTTCTGACGCAGCGGCGCTATTTCTTCGGTGCGTCGTGCTGGTGCGGCCGCCCGAAATCGGGCGCCGCCGTTTCCTGCCCGGCAGCGACGATGCCGCGGCGGATGGCGCGGGTGCGCGTGAACAGGTCGAAAAGCTTGTCGCCATCGCCCCAGCGGATCGCGCGCTGCAGCGCCGTCAGATCCTCGTTGAAGCGCTGGAGCATCTCCAGCACCGCCTCGCGGTTGTTGAGGAAGACGTCGCGCCACATGGTCGGGTCGGAAGCCGCGATGCGCGTGAAATCGCGGAAGCCGCCGGCGGAAAACTTCATCACTTCACTTTGCGTGATGTTCTCCATGTCCGCCGCGGTGCCGACGATGTTGTAGGCGATGAGGTGCGGCACGTGGCTGGTGATCGCCAGCACCCGGTCGTGGTGTTCCGGCGTCATCGTCTCGACGTTGGCGCCGAGCGCCGTCCAGAAGCGCGACAGCTTCGCCACCGCCGCCGCGTCGGTGCCCTCCGGCGGAGTGAGGATGCACCAGCGGTTTTCGAACAGCTCGGCGAAGCCGGCGTCGGGGCCCGAATACTCCGTTCCCGCCACCGGGTGCGCCGGGACGAAGAAGACCCCCGGCGGAAGGTGCGGCTTCATCGCCGCGACGATCGCGGTCTTCACCGACCCGACGTCGGAGACGATCGCGCCCGACTTCAGCACCGACGCGATCTCGGCCGTGATGGCGCCGACCGTGCCGACCGGTGTGCACAGGATGACGCAATCGGCATCGCGTACCGCATCCGCGGCCTTGAGATGGTAGCTGTCGCCGAGCTTCAGTTCCTCGGCACGCTCCAGGGTCTTCGCTGTACGCGTCGCGATGGCGACGTGCTCGACGACACCGGCGCGGCGCGCCGCCAATGCGATGGACGACCCGATCAGCCCGATGCCGATGAGCGCCAGGCGCGGAAAAATGACGTCGCTCACGGCTTCTTCCCGAGGAAGGCGGCAAGGCCCGCGACGATTTCTTCGTTGGCCTCGGCCGAGCCGATGGTGGCGCGCAGCGCGTTGGGCAGGCCGTAGGAATCGACCCGCCGGAGCACGACGCCGCGCGACAGCAGGAAGGCGTCGGCATCGGCGGCGCGCTTTCCGGTACCGTCGAAGTGGATGAGGATGAAGTTCGCGACGCTGGGCGTGACCTTGAGCCCGAGTTTCGTCAGCGCGCCCGTCAGCCTCGGCAGCCATTCCTCGTTGTGGGCCGCCGCGCGCTCCGTGTGGAGCTTGTCGCCAAGCGCCGCCACGCCGGCGGCGAGCGCCGGCGTCGACACGTTGAACGGGCCGCGAATGCGGTTCAGCGCGTCGATGACGTGCGCCGGCCCGTAGCCCCAGCCGATGCGCAAACCGGCGAGGCCGAAAATCTTGGAGAACGTGCGCGTCATGATGACGTTCTCGGAGTTGCCGGCGAGCTCGATGCCGCTTTCGTAGTCGTTGCGCTTCACGTACTCGGCGTAGGCCGCGTCGAGGACCAGCAGCACGTTCGACGGCAGGCCCTGGTGCAGCCGGCGCACCTCCGCGAACGGCAGGTAGGTCCCGGTCGGGTTATTGGGGTTGGCGAGGAAAACGGCGCGCGTGCGCGGCGTGACGCTGGCCAGGAACGCATCGACGTCCGCCGTCAGCTCCCTTTCCGGCACCGCGATCGGTGTCCCGCCGGCGCCCTTGGTCGCGATCGGGTAGACGAGGAAGCCGTGCTGCGAGTACAGCGCCTCGTCGCCGGGGCCGATGTACGCCTCGGCGATCAGGTGGAGCACGTCGTCGGAGCCGTTGCCGCAGATGATCTGCGCCGGGTTCAGCCCGAAGGTCGCACCGATCGCCTCGCGCAGCCTGCTCGCCGAACCGTCGGGATAGCGCTCGAGGCTTTCCGCCGCGTCGCGATATGCCGCGACCGCCGCCGGGCTCGGCCCGAGCGGCGTCTCGTTCGAGGACAGCTTGTGCAGCTTGGCCCCGCCTGTCGCATGCGATTTGCCCGGCACGTAGGGGTCGATGGTCAGGATGCCGGCACGCGGCACCGGCCGCTTCGCCTCGCTCATCTCTGCACCTCGCCGTAGAGCGCCGTCGCGCGCCCGTCGATGGTGATGCCGCGGGCGAAGCCGCCGACCGCCGACAGCGAGCGCACGCGCACGCCGGCGTCCTCGAGCCAGGTGTTGAGGTAAGCGGGGTCCGCCGGTCCCTCGACCGCGATCAGCACGTCGTCGCCACTCACCGCGAGAATCGTGATGTCCGCCATCGTCTTCATCGAGCCGTCGACAGTCAGCGCGACCGCGCTGATGTCGAACGGGGTCGGGTCGGCCAGCGGCGGCGAAATGACAAAGGCCGGCAGATCTGCCGGCCTCGAGGTTGCCGCGATGAACGGCAACAGCGCCATGAGCTTCGGCGCCTGGGCGCCGACGAGGCCGCGCCACCACGGACCGCGCGCCGTCCGCGCGATCAGTCCGAGATTGTTCGCCCCGGCGACGGCGTCGACCACGCCGGTCGCGCTGGCGACCTCGATGAGCTCGACCGAGAAACCGAACGTGAAGCGCGCCTGGTCGCGCATGCGCGGGGCATCGGATGAAACGTCGATGGCGACGCCGAACGGCGCCTGCACGTGGGTGAAAGTCGTGATGATCTCGCGCCAGAGATGCTCGACCGTGGTGATCGGCAGCGCCCCCGAGTGGCGAGCGGCGATGCGGCGCATCATGTCGGCTTCGCGCATCGGCCGGAAGGCCGCGCCCACCACCGACGTGCCCTTGACGCGGATCAGCGTATCGATGACCGACCCGCGCTCGATCAGCAGGCGGTGCATCTCCGCATCGATTCTGTCGATCTTCTCGCGCAGCTTGGCGAGGGCGCGCGGATCGCTTTCGCCTGTATCGGGCATCTCGTGAGGTCTGCTTGGACGATCGCCGGGGCGGCGATTAATAGGCGGGCAAGGCCCGGAAATCAAAGAAAACATTGACACTTCGCCGGTCGGCTCATAGCAAGACTGCCACTTCTCCCTAAACCCAGTGGCCTTGTTCACGCATGGCGGCCAGCGATTCTTTCCGATCGGCCTCTCCGGGCAGCGCGGCCAGGCCGCGCGCCGCCGGCCGTGGACGCTCGGCCGCAAGCGAGGCCGATGATCCCTCGAGCCTGGTCGTCCGCTTCGGCCCCGACAAGCCGCTCAGGCTGGATTCGGGCGTCCAGCTGCCCGAAATGCAGATCGCCTATCAGACCTACGGGGAGCTGAACGCCGACCGCAGCAATGCCATCCTCGTCTGCCATGCCCTCACCGGCGACCAGCACGTTGCCTCGGTCAATCCCGTCACCGGCAAGCCCGGCTGGTGGAGCGACATGGTCGGTTCCGGCAAGCCGATCGACACCGACCGCTATTTCGTCATCTGCTCCAACGTCGTCGGCGGCTGCATGGGCACGACCGGCCCGGCCTCGACCAACCCCACCACCGATCGCGTCTACGGCCTCGACCTGCCGGTGATCACCGTGCGCGACATGGTGCGTGCGCAGGCAATGCTGATCGACCATCTCGGCATCGAGCAGCTCTTCTGCGTCGCCGGTGGTTCGCTCGGCGGCATGCAGGTGCTGCAGTGGGCGGCGGCTTATCCGGAACGGGTGTTCTCGGCCGTGCCGATCGCGACCGGCGCGCGCCATTCCTCGCAGAACATAGCCTTCCACGAGGTCGGCCGGCAGGCGATCATGGCCGATCCCGACTGGCGCAGCGGCCGCTACTTCGACTACGCCGTAAGCCCGCGCAAAGGCCTCGCCGTGGCGCGCATGGCCGCGCACATCACCTACCTGTCGGACGAGGCGCTGCACCGCAAGTTCGGGCGCAACCTGCAGGACCGCGAGCGGCCGACCTTCGGCTTCGACGCCGATTTCCAGATCGAGTCATACCTGCGCCACCAGGGCGTGGCGTTCGTCGAGCGCTTCGACGCCAACTCGTACCTCTACATGACCCGCGCCATGGACTACTTCGATCTTGCCGCCGAACACGGCGGGCGGCTGGCCAACGCCTTCCTTGGCACGAAGACGCGCTTCTGCGTCGTCTCGTTCACGTCCGACTGGCTGTTTCCGACCAGCGAGAACAAGGCGGTCGTGCGCGCGCTCAACGCCGCCGGCGCCAGCGTCTCGTTCGTCGAGATCGAAACCGACTGCGGCCACGACGCCTTCCTGCTCGATGAACCCGAGATGTTCGCCACGATCCGCGGCTTTCTCTCCTCGGCTGGCGAAGCGCGGGGGCTGCGGTGAACGCGCACGCGATCAGCGTTGCGCCGGCGACCAGTCGCGTCGACCTGCTCGCGATTTCAGGGCTGGTGACGCCGGGCAGCCGCGTGCTCGACATCGGCTGCGGCGACGGCCAGCTGCTGAAGCTGCTGGAAGCCACGCGCAACGTCGACGGGCGCGGCATCGAGATCAGCCAGAAGGGCGTCAACGAATGCGTCGCCCGCGGCCTGTCGGTGATCCAGGGCGACGCCGACTCCGACCTCATCGACTACCCCGACGATGCCTTCGATTTCGTCATCCTGTCGCAGACCCTGCAGGCCACCCATCACCCGCGCGACGTGGTCGAGCAGATGCTGCGCATCGGCCGCAAGGCGATCGTCTCGTTCCCCAATTTCGGCAACTGGCGGGTGCGCGCGGCGCTCGGTTTCCGCGGCCGCATGCCGGTGACCAAGGATCTGCCCTACTCCTGGTACGACACGCCCAATATCCATTTCTGCACGATCCGGGACTTCGTCGGGCTCTGTGACGACCTTGGCGCGACCGTCGAGAAATCGCTCGTGCTTCGCCACGGTGGCGAGGCCAGCCTTCCGATCCGCGCGCTGTGGTTCTGGAACCTGTTCGCGCAGCAGGCGGTCTTCCTGCTCCGCCGCTAGCGGAAGCGGAGCGCCATTCCGTCGACCGGCAGCCCGGAAACGGCCGTCGTCCACGTCTCGCCCGGCGCGATGCGGAATGCCTGGGTGAGCGTCCCGGTGGTGACGATCTCGCCGGGCAGCACACGCTCGCCGCTGATCGTGTCCATCGCCTTGACGAAATGGCTGAGCGCCTGGATCGGGCCGCCAAGCACATTGGCGCCTTGCCCCCGATCGACCTGCGCGCCGTTGCGAAGGAGCGTTACCTCGACGCTGGTCAGCGCCGCTACCCAATCCTGGCCCTTGCTTGCCGGAAGCCAGCGGCCGTGGAAATAGCGCCCGTGCAGCGACCCGCCGGCGATTGAATCGGCGGCGCTGCCGCGCCAGTCGCGGAAGATCGAGGTGACGATCTCGAAGCCGTGGCCGACCGCGTCGACGCATGCCGCCATCGCCGTGAGGTCCATCTCCGGGTCGGGAGTGCGGGCAAAATGCAGCACGATCTCTGGCTCGATGCGCGGCTCGGCGAGATGCTTCAGCGATGCGCGCGGCACGTTGCCGGCGTTCACTGTGCTCACCGTCGTGTCGTACATCCGGCCCCAGATCGGATGCGGCACGCCGTAGTGCTCCTGCACGGCGCGGTTGGTGTAGCCGATCTTCCAGCCGACCGGCCGCTCGCCGCGCGCCCGCCTCGCCGCCACGATTGCGGCGGAGACGCGATAGGCGGTCGGCACGTCGAAGCCGGGGTTGGTGTCGACGATCCGCTCGATCGTGGCGCCCTCGTCGTGCGCCGCCAGCACCCGCGTCGCGATCTCCTCGACTGACTCCATGGATTCATATCCCCGGTGGAATGAGCGCCGGCCTGAACGCCGGCTTCAGGCGGCCGCGCGCGGGCTCCCGCGCCGGGATGCCCTGATAGAGCTGCTTGGTCGCCTCGACGATTAGCACGCCGGCGAATGCCGGCCACAATATCCGCCCTACCCGCTCCCATGCCGCGCCCGTGCGCAACCAGCCACGGCGGCGGATCGGTGGCACGGTGAGCGCCTCCGTCCAGCCGACCGGCGAGAACTGCGCATCGCGAAGCAGCGCCGTGAGCTGCGTGCGGCCAAAGGGCCGGCCATAGCCGAAAGGCGTCGCCTCGGTGTGGGCCCAGAAGCCGCGGCGGTTCGGCACGACCAGCATGACGCGTCCGCCCGGCGCCAGCACCCGCCAGATCTCGCGCAGCTGCTCGCGCTCGTTGGTGGCGACCTCGAGGCTGTGAATGACAAGCACGCGGTCGATGGAAGCGTTCGGCAGCGGCAGCTCGTCCTCGCAGACCAGCGCCGCCGCGTTCGGCCCCTCGCGCGGCCAGTTCACCACGCCCTGGGTTGCCGGCATGAAGGCCAGGATGCGCTCGGCACCCTCGCCCAGCGGGCGCAGGTAGGGCGTCGCGTACCCGATGCCGAGGAGGCTTTCGCCGGCCACCGACGGCCAGCGTTCCTTCAGCCGCGCGCCGATCAGGCGGCGCGCCGCGATGCCGAGGCGTTCGCTGTAGAAATCGCGGAGATCGACGACGTCGAGATACATGCCGCGCAGACAGTACAACAGCACGCTGGCCGAACGCGACCTGCGATGCTAGGTCAGGCCGGCGAGGGAGAGGGCGCATGCCGCTGATCATCGAGCAGTTCATCTGCCGCACCGACAACTACGGCGTGCTGGTACATGACCCCGACACCGGCATGACCGCCGCGATCGACGCGCCCGAGGAGGCCCCGATCGCCGAGCGTCTCAAGCAGCGCGGCTGGAACCTCGACGACATCTACATTACCCACCACCACGCCGATCACGTCGAAGGCAACATCGCGCTCAAGCGCGCCTTCGGTGCCACGATTACGGGTCCCGCCAGGGAGGCGGACCGCATCCCCGGCATCGACCGCACCGTGAACGGAGGCGATCGCCTGATGCTTGGCGAATACGCGGTCGATGTGATCGAAACGCCGGGGCACACGCTGGGCCATGTCTCGTATCTCATCCCCGAGGCACGTATCGCTTTCGTTGCCGACACGCTGTTCGCCGTCGGCTGCGGGCGCGTGATCGAAGGCACCATGGAGATGATGTGGGAGTCGCTGCTGAGGCTGGCGGCCCTGCCGGACGACACGACCGTCTACTGCGGCCATGAATACACCGAAGCCAATATCCGCTTCGCGCTCACCGTCGAGCCGAACAATCCCGACCTGATCCGCCGTGCGGCCGAGGTCAAGGCCCTGCGCGCCGAAGGCCGCATGACCCTGCCGACGACGATCGCGCTCGAGAAGAAGACCAATCCTTTCCTGCGCGCCGGCAGCGCCGAGCGCTTCGCCGAACTCCGCCGTCGCAAGGACGCCTTCAAATAGGCGCCCTTGCCGTCGGGTTTGACGCAAGGATAATCGTCAAATCGTGTGGACCCAGGCTGGCCGCACGGCTTAAGCTGCGCTAACCCGTGGCAACTGAACGAGAAGTACCGGGCGCTTTTTTTGACGCCTGCGGAGGACGATGGCCGAACCGACCAAGAGCGTACTGCTTGTCGACTATGACAGCGTACAGCGGAGTCTCGCGGGCGCGACGGGCGAGACCAGGCTGGCCGACAGGGCCGTTGCGTGGCTGGCGGCGCTTGAGTCCGGGCGCCTGCTCGGAGACGATGGCAACCGCCGTCGCCTCGTCGTCAAGCGCTGCTATATCGGTCCAAGCGTGCGCGGCAAGCCGCGCGACGCCCTCGCCGCCGCCGGTTTCGAGATGGTCGACGCCGCCGAGAGCGGCACGCGGAACGCGGCCGACCTCCATATCGCCATGGACACCGTTGAGTTGCTCGCCCGTGGTGATGGCTACGAGGAATTCGTCATCCTCAGCGCCGGCGCCGAGCTGAAGCCGCTGCTTGCGCGCCTGAAAGGCGCCGGGCGGACAACCGCGATCTATGCCGACGACGGCACCAGCGAACCCGACAAGACAGCGGCCGATCTGGTGCTCGAGACCGCCGACTTCGCCCGCTTCCTGAATGCCGAGCCGAAGCCGGCACCGGAAGCGAAGACACCCCCGCCCGCTCCCTTTTCTGCTTCCAGCGAGCGCGCCGATATCGAGGCCTTCGCCCGCCGCATCCACGCGGCGACCAATATCCCGCTTTTTTCTCCGAAGACCTACGCCGAGCTGTTCCGGCATCTCACCGATGAGATCACCGCCAACGGCTACCACTTCCAGTCCACCGCCAAGAACGTCGCCGAGCGCATGGTCGCCGGGGGCCGCAACGTCAACAGGCGGCAAATCGTGTTCATCGTGAAGGGCCTCGCCCTGAAGGGGCACGTCTTCTCGACCAACGACACGCCCGAGCGCCTGGCGGAAGTGTTCCGCGAGCAGGCCCGCTACCTCATCGGCAATGCCGGCATCCCGCTCACCGACCGCGAGGAGAATCTTCTCAGCGCCTGGTTCCTGAGCCGGCCACCGCCCTCCACGCTGCCCAAAGCAGCCCCGCCGACCACGGCTGCACCGGCCGTTGCCGAGGCACCGGCCGCCGCGAAGGCCGCGATTGCGGAGACCATCGAGCGCGAGGTGGCCAAGGCCGTCACCAAGCCGCCGGCGCCGGACAAAGCCAAGTCGGCGCCGCGCACTCCCGCGCCGCCGCGTGCCCAGCCGGTGCGTCCCGTCGACTTGCCGAAATCCGCCGCCGCGGCGAAGCCGGTACCCCTCCCCACCGCGCGCGAGGAAGCCAAGGCCGTGATCGCGGCGCGCATCGCCGGCGCGGCGAAGATGAAACCCGCCGGCACCCGCACCCCGCTGCCGGCAAAGCCCGCGCCGAAAGTGCCGCCGCCCCCCGCCCCGCCCGTCGATGAGGATGAGGAGGAGGAGGCCATGCCGGCGCCACCGCCGCCGACACCGGCGCGCTCGCAGGAGAATGCCGACGCGCTCGAGAGCTCGATCCTGGCGGCGATCGCGGAGGCCGTCGACGTCCTTGTCGAGGATTCGGCGGAGATCGAGCCTGAGATGGAGGAGATCGACGAGGAGATCGCCGTCGAGGACGACGACGCGCCGCCGTCGGCCTCGCGCAACGCCGGCAAGGCCGCACGCCCGTCGTCGCCGGAACCCGAGCCCGAAGCGGAGCCTGATGACGACGCCGAAAGCGGCGACATCGGCGATCAGATCCAGCGCATCATTGCCTCGTACAATCGCAACCGCGGCGACGAGTAGCCTGCCGCGGGCGAACTGGCGAAGCCGGGGTTACCCGTTTGCGAGGTACTGGCCGCCGTTCATCGAAACCACGGCGCCGGTCATGAACGCCGCAGCGTCCGACACCAGGTAGAGCACCAGCGCGGCGACCTCGTCGGCCGAACCCAGGCGGCCGATCGGAATTTGCGCCAGTATTCCCTCCATGGCCTTGGGCGGAACGTTGGCGACCATGTCGGTATCGATGTAGCCCGGACAGATCGCGTTCACCGTGATGCCCTTGCGCGCGCTTTCCAGGGCGAGCGACTTCGTGAAGCCGATGATGCCGGCCTTGGCGGCTGCGTAGTTGGCTTGCCCGAGGGCGCCCTTCTGTCCGTTGATCGACGAGATGTTGACGATACGGCCGCGGCCGCGCTCGCGCATGCCCTCGATCACCGGCCGCGTCATGGCAAACATGGAATCGAGGTTGGTGCGGACGACGCGTGACCACTGCTCCCAGCTCATCTTGTGAAACATCGAATCCTGGGTGATGCCGGCGTTGTTGACGAGGATATCGACCGGGCCGAGGTCGGCCTCGACCTGCTTCACGCCAGCCGCGGAGGCGTTGCTGTCGGCTACGTCCCACTTGTAGGTGGCGACACCGGTTTGCGCCTTGAACACGGCCGCCGCCTCGTCGTTGCCGTGATAGGTCGCCGCAACGGCGGCGCCCGTTCCTTTCAGTGCCTTGGCGATCGCCGCGCCGATGCCGCGCGTTCCCCCCGTGACGATGGCGACCTTCGCCATGATGCTGCATTCCCCTCGTCTGCTATGCCACGGCGATCAAACCATGCCGCCGCCGCACGCGGAAGCGCGCAGCGCCTGCTTGGTTCGGAATTCGTTGCTGCAGTGCCCACTCGCCGGCAGGCGGGCGCTTACCGCTCGACGGTCATCGCGACGCCCATGCCGCCGCCGATGCACAGCGTCGCCAGCCCCTTGTGCGCGCCGCGCCGCGCCATCTCGTAGAGCAGCGTCACCAGCACACGCGCGCCGGACGCACCGATGGGATGGCCGATCGCGATCGCGCCGCCGTTGACGTTCACCTTCGCCGGATCCCAGCCCATATCCTTGTTCACCGCGCAGGCTTGCGCCGCGAAGGCTTCGTTGGCCTCGATGAGGTCAAGGTCGCCGGCCGACCAGGCCGCCTTCTTCAACGCCTTGCGCGACGACGGGATCGGGCCGGTGCCCATGACCGCCGGGTCGACGCCGGCGGTCGCCCACGACACGATGCGCGCCAGCGGCGTGATCCCGCGCCGGGCGGCTTCCGCCGCCGTCATCAGCACGACCGCCGCGGCACCGTCGTTGATGCCGGAAGCGTTGCCGGCCGTTACCGTGCCTTCCTTCTGGAAGGCGGGTCTGAGCTTGGCGACGCCCTCGATCGTGGTGCCGGCGCGGATGTGCTCGTCCTCCGAGACGACGGTGTCGCCCTTGCGGCCCTTGATCGTCACCGGCACGATCTCGTCCTTGAACCGGCCCGCCTTCTGCGCGGCTTCAGCCTTGTTCTGCGACGCCACGGCGAACTGGTCCTGCTGCTCGCGGGTGATCTGGAATTCGCGGGCGACGTTTTCGGCGGTGACGCCCATGTGGTAGCCGTTGAAGGCGTCCCAGAGCCCGTCCTTGATCATCGTGTCGATGAAGGCGAGGTCGCCCATCTTCTGTCCGCCGCGCAGGTGGGCTGCGTGTGGCGCCATCGACATCGACTCCTGGCCGCCGGCGACGATGATGCTGGCGTCGCCCATCGCGATCTGCTGCATGCCGAGCGCCACCGAGCGCAGGCCCGAGCCGCAGAGCTGGTTCAGGCTCCAGGCGGTGGTCTCCTTCGGCAGCCCGGCGCCGATCGACGCCTGGCGCGCCGGGTTCTGGCCTTCGGCAGCCGTCAGCACCTGGCCGAGGATGACCTCGTCGACCTCGGCGGCTTCGACCTTGCCGCGCGCGAGCGCTTCGCGGATCGCGGCGGCGCCGAGTTCATGGGCCGGCAAGTTGCCGAACGAGCCGTTGAAGGAGCCGACCGGCGTGCGGACGGCAGAGGCGATGACGATATCGGCGGCGGGCATGGACAACTCCTCGGCGATCGGGACTTGCCGTCACTCCTGACCATCACCGCTAACCATGTCAACGGTTGCGGCGCAGTACAGACAACGGCAACGCACAATATATTGGCGCCGTTCGGAAAAAGCCCATATCTTGGGGGAGTTAGCAGGGCATGCCAGTGCGTTGGATCACGCATCGGGCGTGCCGGTAACCTCGGGGTCCGGGACCACGGAGATGGCGAAGGAAGAAGAACCGACGGTGATAAAGAAGTACGCCAACCGGCGTCTCTACAACACCGGAACCTCGACTTACGTGACGCTTGAAGACCTGGCCGCCATGGTCAAGAACGGCGAGGACTTCACCGTTGTTGACGCCAAGACTGGCGAAGACATCACGCGCACGGTCCTTACCCAGATCATCTTCGAGCAGGAGAACAAGGGGCAGAATCTCCTGCCGATCACCTTCCTGCGCCAGCTCATCCGCTTCTATGGCGACTCCATCCAGAACCTGATCCCGACCTATCTCGACTTCTCCATCGACTCGCTCGTGCGCGAGCAGGACAAGCTGCGCAGCCAGATGGCCAATGCCTTCGGGCCGAACGCGTTCGGCACCGGCGCCTTCGGGCCGGGGGCGATGGATGCGATCAACGATCAGGTTCGCCGCAATACCGAGATGTTCGAGCAGGCCATGCGCATGTTCCTGCCCTTCGGCAACGGCAGCGCCCGCCCCGACGCGGCCACGCCGCGCCCTGCCGCGCCGTCGAAGGCGGAGAGCGGCGACATCGACGCGCTTCGCCGCCAGCTGGATGAGATGCAGGGTCGGCTCGACCGCCTGTCCGACAAGAAGTAGCCCGGGTCAGCGTCCTGCCGCCTCGGCCGGTCGCACCTCATCCTGCGGCAGCGTCTCGACCGCCGGGCTGATCAAGGTACCCTGCAGCATGTCGACGCCGTAGCCCTGCAGGAGCACGGCGCTTTCTTCGTCCTGCACCCATTCGGCGACGACGTCGATATCGAAGTTGCGCGCGAGCTGGGTCAGCGCCTTGACGAAGGCCTGGTCGTCGCGGCTGTGCGGCAGGTCGCGGATGAACTCGCCGGCGATCTTAACGATGTCGACGCCGAAGGTCCGCAGATGGCGGAACGACGAGAAGCCGGCGCCGAAATCGTCCATCGCGACCAGGCACCCGAGATCGTGCAGCGTCGCGATGAAGTGGGCGACCTCGTCCAGATTCCGTATGACGGCAGTCTCTGTGATCTCGATGATCAGGCGGCCGGCTATGTCGCGGTCGCGCGCGACGCTCTCGGCCAGCAGCGACAGCCACTCGCCGTCGCCGATCGTCTCGGCCGAGACATTCAGCGAAACGCGTGCCGCGCGATCGTTCCTGAGCAGGCTCAGCGTCTGCGCCAGCGTGTAGCTGTCGACCAGCCGGATAAGTCCGAGGCGCTCGCAAAGCTCGATGAAATCCGCCGCCGGGGCAAAGGTGCCGTTGGCCCTCTGCAGGCGCACCAGAGCCTCGTAGAACTGCGGCTTGCGCTGCGCGGCGTCGACCACCGGCTGGAAGAACAGCTTGAGCCGCCCGCCCTCGAGGGCGGCGACCAGTTCCGACGACAGAGCCGCGTTCGACCGGCGGCGCAGTTCCTCGGCGGGCGAAGGCGTGTACGCCACGAAACGGCCGTATCCGCGGCTACGCGCCTGATGCAGGCTTTCCTGGGCTCGCGCCATGGCCTCGCCCAGAGTGCGCGCGTTGCGCGGCAGGCCGACGCCCCCGATGGAGACGGTGACTGCGACCGAGCTTTCACCCGCGGTGATCACGCCATTGCGCACCGTGGCGTGGAAACGCTCGGCCGCGATGTGCATGTCCTTCTCGTCGCAATTCATGAGGACGATGCCGAGCTTGTTGCCGGAGTAGCGGCCGATGGCATCGCCGTCGCGCAGCTGCGACTTGATGCGCCGCGCCACGGCCGCGAACACCTGATCCGCGGTCTCGAAGCCATACGCCTCGTTGATCGCGCGAAACGAATCCACCGCGATGATGAGAAACGCGATCGAGGCGTGCGCGCGTTTGGCATTGTTCAGCGCGTCGTCCAGCGTTGCCAGCAGATGCTGGCGATTGAAGTAGCCGGTGAGCTCGTCGTAGCGCGAAAGAAACGCCAGTCGCTGCTCGCGCTCGCGCCGCTCGTTGACCACCCGCACCACGCCGCGCGCCCGCTGCGGCTTGCCGCTGCCATCGGCAAACCAGCGGCCGGTGTCCTCGACAATGACCCGTGGCCCGCCCAGTCCCTTCGGCAGCAGCGTGTATTCGACTTCGTAAGGCACGCCCTTGCCGTGGTCCGTCGCGGTGCCGTTGAGGATGACGTCGTGCCGGCTGGAGAGATTGGCGGGATCGGTGAGCGCGGCGTACAGGCGGCCGCTTGCGATGTCCTGTGTCGCACGCACGCCCAGCACTTCCGGCGCGTTCAGGCCCCATTCGATCCGGTCGTCGCCGATCGACCATTCGTAAGCGACCTCGCCGGCTGCCGAGAGAATCTCGTGCACGCTGGCCGCAGGCCCGCGGCCGCCGCCGTTGGCGAGCGCAGGTGCGGCGCCATCGGTGGCCGCAGGATATGGGTCGCGATCCGTCACGAGCGTGAGCGTGGCCAGGTGGTTGGTGCCCATCCATTGGAGCACACGGCGCCTTAAGGAAGCGCCAAGCCTATACGCCCGCCGCCGTGACCGCCGGCGGCGAATTCGACGCCCGCGGTTAACGCGCGGTTAGTGATGCGTGATCGCCGGGTCGCCGGCGTAGGTGATGTCGCGTTGCGCCGTGCGGATCGAGATCGTGAACCCGGCGATCACGTCGAACAGCGCAATCGCGGTGAGGATGAGATAGAGGGAATCGCCGGCCTGAGGGTCGGCCAGGAACTGGACGACGTAGACGATGAGCAGCACCGTCGAAACGATGTGGTTGGCGATCATCGCCGTACGCGCCGGCGCCGCCGAGCGCAGCGTCTCGAAGAACAGCATCACGAGGCCGACGAGGACGAGCAGGTCGCCGTAGCTGACGGCGCAGTAGCCGGAAATGAGCGGCAGGTCGAAGGCCTTGTCGGCCCAGTGGGCCGCCCCCGCCGTGTGGGCGATCAGGTTGAAGATGATCAGCGGGACGACGGTGAGCGGGATGGCGGTGAGCATGGGATTTCCCCGGGGGCGATTGCCGCAGAGCCGAGATCATAGCGTACTGCTATGACAAACAAAAAGGCCGGCGCGAAGCCGGCCTCCTGGCATGCTGAACGGCAGCCGCGGGGCTATTCGCCCTTCGGCGTGAGCACCTGGCGGCCGCGATACATCCCCGACTTGAGGTCGATGTGATGCGGACGGCGAAGCTCGCCGGAATCCTTGTCTTCGATGTAGGTGGGACGCTTCAGCGCGTCGGCGGAGCGGCGCATGCCGCGCTTCGACGGCGAGGTCTTTCGTTTCGGAACGGCCATGACGGAACCCTTGGATCTGGAAAGTGGCGGCCTTATAGCCGCGACGACAGCCCTAGGCAATCCGTGTAAGCGCCGGACTGCCGGGCCCGGTCTGCAATGGTTCCCGCAATGCTGCGCATGCCGGCCGAGGGATGGGCGGGGTTGCGCTCGTCCGGATTGGGCAGCGCCGCGGCCAGCAACGCCGCCTGGTTCGCAGTCAGGGCGGCAGCGCTGCGGTTGAAGTAGTGCCTTGCCGCCGCCTCGATGCCGAAGATGCCGGGGCCCCACTCGACGATGTTGAGATAGATTTCCATTTCGCGGCGCTTGCCCCAGACGAAGTCCGCATAGAGCGCGATCGGCATCTCGACCGATTTGCGCAGATACGATTGCGACGGCCACAGGAAGAGATTCTTGGCCGCCTGCATGGCGATGGTCGAGGCGCCGCGATTGGGTCCCCCCGGCCGGTCGATGACCCGCGTGAGCTCGGTCCAGTCGACGCCGTGATGGCTGCAGAAGCGCCCGTCTTCCGACATCATCACCGAGGCGACCGCCACCGGCGCGATGCGGCCGATGGGCACCCAGTTGCGCTGGACATTGCCGCCGCGCGTAATGAATTCGTACGCCATCAGCGTCGAGACCGGCGGCACGAACCGATAGAGCGGCACCAGCACGGCCGGAATCAGGACGAGCACCAGCGCCACGCGCCAGGCGATCCGCCAGATGCGGCGGCCAAGCGAAGGTGCCTTCGGGGAAGCGGCCACGGCCGGTTCGAATACCCGCCGCCTCGCGCCGGTGCAAATGGCGCACTTGACCGGGCGGCGATTCCGGGGCCGATAGCCGCCCATGGCCGAGTTTCTGGTTGAGCTCCAGATGGCGGCGGCGGCGACGGAAGCCTTCCTCGACGGCGCCCTCTCCCCCGACAATGCCGCGGTGCCCGAGCGGCTGACCGCCGCCATGCGTCACGCCGCGCTGGGCGCCGGCAAGCGGCTCCGCCCTTTTCTGGTGATCGAGTCGGCGCGCCTGCTCGGCCTC
Source organism: Bauldia sp. (assembly GCA_035549395.1). Lineage (GTDB taxonomy): Bacteria > Pseudomonadota > Alphaproteobacteria > Rhizobiales > Kaistiaceae > DASZQY01. The sequence goes on along the minus strand of DASZQY010000038.1, from coordinate 494 downwards.
GGCGGCGACGGGCCGATGCGGGCCGGCGCGGCCCTGGAGTGCGTCCACTGCTACAGCCTGGTCCACGACGACCTGCCGGCGATGGACGACGACGACATGCGTCGTGGCAGACCTACGGTCCACCGCGCCTTTGACGAGGCGACGGCGATCCTGGCCGGCGATGCGTTGCTGACGATGGCGTTCGCGATCCTGGCCGATCCGGCGACCGACCCCGACGCCAGGATCCGCGCCGCGCTTGTCACCGGACTGGCCGAGGCGGCCGGCGCCGCCGGCATGGTCGGCGGCCAACAGATTGATCTTGCAGCCGAAAATCAAATGCTCGCGGACGGGGATATCGCCCGCCTGCAGGCGATGAAGACGGGCGCGCTGTTCCGCTTTGCCTGCGAGGCCGGCGCGATCATGGGGCGGGCGAGCGCCGACAAGCGCGCCCGACTGGTCGCATACGGGGCGGCCTTCGGCGCCATCTTCCAGCTCGCCGACGACCTGATCGACGC
>DASZQY010000037.1:0-2803 GCA_035549395.1 Bauldia sp. | reverse complement strand
CGCAGCCTTGCTGAAGATCAGCGCCTTTGGGCCGACGATTGCGGCGGCTTGGTCGCGCCAGGCAGTCCAGGAGGCCACTTTTCCAAGATCGCCGATCGCCGCACACGCCGCCGCGCCAAAGCCTGCAATGGCGGCGACATTTTCAGTACCGGCGCGCAGCCGGCGCTCCTGCCCGCCGCCTCTGAGCAACGGGGCGAACGTCCAGTCATCTCCCCGCCGCACGATGGCGCCGGTACCTTGCGGGCCGCCGATCTTGTGGGCCGAAAGCGTCAAGACGTCGACACCGAGCCCAGCGATCTCGATCGGGATACGCCCGGCGGCCTGCACGGCGTCGGCGTGAACGGTGGCACCATGCTGATGTGCGATCTGAGCGACCTGCCACACCGGCTGGATGGCGCCGGTCTCGTTGTTGGCCACCATCACGGAAACCAGCGCGCGCTTGCCTCCCGCCTCGGCATCCGCAAGCAGGCCCTTCAGCGCGCCGAGATCGACGATGCCATCGCCGTCGACCGGAATGGTGTGAACGGCCTCCGGCGGGAAATCACCGCCCCCAATCACGGATAGGTGCTCCGTCGCGCCGACGAAGAGGAGATCGGCCGGCGTCGACTTGCTGCCAAAGGTCCAATCGGGGGTCAGCACGGTATCGTTGGCTTCGGTGCCACCGCTGGTGAACGTGACGTAGCGAGGGTCACCGCCGACGAGGCGGGCCACCTCCACCCGGGCCGCTTCTATCCGCGCACGTGCTGCCCTGCCTTCGGCGTGGACCGATGACGCGTTGCCGACCTCCCCCAGCGCACTCGCAACGGCTTCCCGCGCCTCGGGGCGCAGCGGGGCGGTTGCGTTGTAGTCGAGATAGGTGCGGCTCATGGCGCAGAAAATAGCGCGCGATACTGCCAAATGCGAACCGGGAACCATTCCCGGCCTGTCGATGTTCTCAATCATTAACGAGGGAGGGACTCATCATGCCAATCAGCAGCAGCGACCGCGCATGGGAAATCATGGAGTGTTTCTCCACCGCCCTGCTCATCACCAATGGCGGACTGGAGACACGCGGTCGGCCGATGGCGGTTGCGGTCAGCAGGAAGGACAACGCGCTCTACTTCCTCAGCGACGTGACTAGCGACAAGGACTACGAGATCCAGTTCGATCCGGCCGTTATCGTAGCTTTCGTGGACCCGGCCGCCCACAAATATGCCTGGGTCAGCGGCCGCGCGACCGTGGCCAATGATCGCCTCAGAATCCGCCAGCTATGGACACCGGCCGCCGAAGCCTGGTGGGACAGCGCCGAAGATCCGGACATCCGAGTGGTCAAGGTCGTGCCGGAACGGGCTGACTACTGGACCGGCGGCGGCAAGATCGCGTCTTATGCCGCGCTGGCGTCATCTGAAGTCGGCGCGGAGGAAGGGCCGCCGCTCGCCGTCTAGAGCGCGACGAGCACGGCCCCGCTGCCGATCAGCACGATCCCGAGCCACGCCAGGGCTGAGAGGCGTTCGCCCAGGAAGAGCGCTGCGAATACGGCGACCATGACAACACTGAGCTTGTCGATGGGCGCCACGTGCGACGCCTCGCCGAGCTTCAGTGCCCGAAAGTAACAGAGCCAGGACGCGCCGGTAGCGCAGCCTGAGAGGATCAGGAACAGGTAAGTGCGGCCCGAGATTGAGCCTGGCGGCTGGAACTGGCCGGTGCCGATCACGATCCCCGCCGCCACGATCAGGATGACCACGGTTCGGATCAGGGTTGCGAAGTCGGAATTGATGTTTTCGACGCCGACTTTGGCGAAGATTGCCGTTAGCGCGGCGAAGGCGGCTGAAAGCAACGCCCAGAGCTGCCACGAACCGAGCATCGATCTGGGTTCCATAAATCTCCTCCCGTTGGGATGCTCATGTCTGGCACATGCCGGAATGCTTGAAATTGACCCCCGCGCTCGTGATATGAGTGCGGCCCAACTTCCGAGGCCACATGCCCGAGATCATATTCGCCGGCCCCGCCGGACGCCTGGAAGGCCGCTTTCAGCCGGCCAAGCGCAAGAACGGCCCGATTGCCATCATCCTGCACCCGCATCCCCAGTTCGGCGGGACGATGAACAACCAGGTCGTCTATCAGCTTTTCTACATGTTCGCGAAGCGCGGCTTCGCGGTTCTGCGCTTCAATTTCCGCGGGGTCGGCCGCAGCCAGGGCGAGTTCGACCACGGCTCGGGTGAGCTTTCCGACGCCGCGGCGGCGCTCGACTGGGTGCAGTCGGTCCATCCCGACGCCCGCAGCTGCTGGGTGGCCGGCTTCTCATTCGGCGCCTGGATCGGCATGCAGCTTCTCATGCGCCGCCCGGAGATCGAAGGTTTCATTTCCATAGCGCCGCCAGCCAACCTCCATGACTTCACCTTCCTTGCCCCCTGCCCCTCGTCCGGCCTCATCATTCATGGCGACCAGGACAAGGTCGTGCCGCAGAAGGACGTGCAGGCGCTGGTCGACAAGCTGAAGACGCAGAAGGGCATCAAGATCGATCACCAGATCATCAAGGGTGCCAACCACTTCTTCGAGAACAACGTCGACGAGCTGATTGCGGATTGCGCCGCCTATGTCGACCGGCGGCTGGAAATGGCGGAAGCAGCGGCTGCGGCAGCCGAGGCGAAATAACGCAACCCCCCTCCACCGTACGGCGAAGGCGAAGTCGTAGTACATTGCATGCGTGACTGCTTGGAATCGGGAGGTTCCTTGTCATGCGCGCGAAGATCATTGCGACTGTTGCCGCGGTTCTTACACTCTTCCTTGCCTTTGCCACCTCGGCCCAAGCCGACTTCGAGCC
>DASZQY010000036.1:0-16427 GCA_035549395.1 Bauldia sp. | reverse complement strand
CTCGTCGCCTACATCCAGTCGCTGTCGGATCAGGGGACGCCATCATGACCGCCCGCGCCATCGCCACGCCGAGCTACCTCGGCGAGAACTGGGGCATTGCCGGCTGGCTGACCTCGACCGACCACAAGCGCATCGCCTGGCTCTATCTCATATCGATCACGGGCTTCTTCTTCCTTGGCGGCACCATGGCGGCGCTCATCCGCACTGAGCTGGTGACGCCCGCCGGCGATCTCGTTTCCGACGACAACTACAACCGCATCTTCACCATCCATGGCGTCGTCATGGTGTGGTTCTTCCTCATTCCGTCGGTGCCGGCGACCCTTGGCAACTTCCTTCTGCCGCTGATGATCGGCGCGCGCGATCTCGCCTTTCCCCGCCTCAATCTGGCGAGCTGGTACGTGTTCGTCTTCGGCAGTTTGCTCACGCTTTTTGCCATCCTCATGGGCGGCATCGACACGGGCTGGACCTTCTACACGCCGCTGTCGACCATGTTCGCCAACGGCTGGGTGACCACCGCCATCTCCGGCATCGTTATCGTCGGGTTTTCCTCGATCATGACCGGCATCAACTTCATCGTCACGGTGCACACGCTGCGCACCCGCGGGCTCACCTGGTTCCGCCTGCCCATCTTCGTATGGACGCTTTACGCCACCAGCCTCATCCTCGTGTTGGCGACACCGGTGCTCGCCGCCGTGCTGGTCATGCTGCTGCTCGATCGCGTCGCCGGCATCGGCATCTTCGATCCGGCGCTGGGTGGCGATCCGCTGCTCTACCAGCACCTGTTCTGGTTCTACTCGCACCCCGCCGTCTACATCATGATCCTGCCGGGCATGGGCGTGGTGTCGGAGGTCATTCCGTGTTTCGCGCGCCGGCCGCTGTTCGGCTATACGGCCGTGGCGCTCGCCACCATCGCCATCGCCGTCTTCGGCTTCCTGGTGTGGGGCCACCACATGTTCGTTTCCGGCCAGTCACCCTATGCCGGGCTCGTCTTCTCGTTCCTCAGCTACTGCGTCGCGGTGCCCTCGGCGATCAAGGTGTTCAACTGGTCGCTGACGCTGCGCAAGGGCGAGATCACGTTCGAAGCGCCCATGCTCTACGCGCTCTGTTTCATGGCGCTGTTCACCTTCGGCGGCCTGTCCGGTCTTTTCCTCGCCGCGCTCGCCGTCGACGTGCACCTCACCGATACTTACTTTGTCGTCGCGCACTTCCACTACATCATGGTCGGCGGCATGGTGACCGCCTACATGGCCGGGCTCCATTTCTGGTGGCCGAAGATGACCGGCCGTATGTATCCGGAGCTGCCAAGTCAGATCGCGGCGCTCGTTCTGTTCATCGGGTTCAACCTCACCTTCTTCCCGCAGTTCATCCTCGGCTACCTCGGCATGCCGCGGCGCTATCACGTCTATCCGCCGCAGTTTCAGGTCTGGAACGACCTGTCGTCGGCGGGCGCCGCACTGCTCGCCGTCGGCTACCTGATGCCGCTGCTCTATCTTGGCTGGTCGCTGTTCCGCGGTGCGGCGGCGCCCGACAATCCGTGGGGCGCGACCGGCCTGGAATGGCAGACCACTTCGCCGCCGCCGAAGGAAAATTTCGCGACACCGCCGGTCGTCAACGGCAAACCGTACGACTACGAGATGCCGGAGGGGTTGGAGTGATGGCCAACGCCACGGAAAGCATCGCCTTTGACACCGCCGCGCGCGAGCGCCAGGCCGATCGTCTCGGCATGTGGGTATTCATCGCGTCGGAGGCGCTGCTATTCGCGGCGGTCATCCTGGCCTACCTCGTGGTCCGCGCCCATCACAGCGCGGCTTTCACGGCCGGCTCCAAAGAACTGTCGTTCCCCCTCGGTACGCTCAACACGGCGGTGCTGCTGACGTCGAGCCTCGCGATGGCGCTCGCCGAGATACGCGCGGACGCGCCCAATTCGTTTCGGCAAGCGCGGTTGCTCATGCTTGCCGCCGCCGCGCTCGGCATTGTCTTCCTGGCGATCAAGTTCACCGAATATCACGACGAGATCAGCCGCGGCCTCGCGCCCCTGTTCGGCTGGCCGTTCGCCTTCCGCGGACCGGACGTGCGCGGCGCCGCGCTGTTCTTCGATTTCTACTTCGCCATGACGGCGCTGCATGCCGTGCACCTGATCGTAGGGATTCTCGCCATCGCCGGTGTCGCGATTTTCTGGGGCCGCGCGGCGGCCGCGTCGCGCCGCCGTCGCACGACCGCCGTCGCCCTCTACTGGCACTTCGTCGACGTGATCTGGGTGTTTCTCTATCCGTTGCTCTACCTGATCAACCGATGACCGAAACGCGCTCCGCCATTGTCACCTGGGTCGGCCTGCTGGTGCTGCTCGCCATCACCGCGGCAAGCTCCCGCTTCGATCTCGGCTGGGGCAACGTCACGATCAACCTCGCGGTCGCCGTCGCCAAGGCGCTGCTGATCCTGGTCGTGTTCATGCGGCTGAAGGCGAACGCGATCGTGCTTCGCCTCGCCGCCGCCGCGACCATCCTGTGGATTGGCATCATGTACGTGCTGGTCTTCGCCGACTACGCCAGCCGTTGAGCGGCGCTAGACGAGTTGCCGCGCAGCTCCGGCTGCCAGGTGCTCGGCGATGTCGGCGGAATCCTTCGTGCCGTGGAGCAGGGCCGAGAGGATATTGCGTCCCTGTTTCAGGGTGGTCCTGGGCGGGAAGGGCGGCTCGTCGGGATCGACCGTCGCCTCGATCAGCGCCGGGCCCGGCTTCGCGAACGCCTCCGCCAGGACGGTGCTGCACCGGCCTGCATCTGCGATGGCGTACCCCTTGATCCCGCAGGCACGAGCGACCGCCGCGAAATCGATCGGCTGCAATTCGCAACCGAATTCCGGATTGCCCAGGAACGCCATCTGCTCCCACTTGATCTGGCCGAGGCTGTTGTTCTTGATGACCACGATCTTGACGTTGAGCTTGTACTTCGCGGTCGTGGCCAGTTCGCCCATGAGCATGCTGAGGCCGCCGTCGCCGACCAGCGCAATCACCGGCCGCTCGGGGAAGGCGAGGGCGGCCGCGTTGGCGTAGGGCAGCCCGCAAGCCATGCTGGCCAGGTTGCCCGATACCGAGAACATCATGCGGCCGCGCATTTCGAGGAAGCGCGCCGCCCACGACGTATTCGTGCCCGAGTCGGTGGTCACGATCGTGTCGTCGGCCAGCAGCCGGTTGAGCTCGTAAGCGACCACCTGCGGCTTCATCGGACTGTCCGTCGACGTGCCCTGTTCCTTCAGCTCGTCACGCCATTCTGCGACCGCCGCCTGGATCCGGTTGAGGAAGGAACTGTCGCCGTGTTCGTGAAGACGCGGCAGCAATGCATTCAACGTGGCCGTCGCATCGCCGGCCAGCCCGACTTCCACCGGATAGCGCAGGCCAATGCGCGTCGCATCGGCGTCGATCTGGATTGCACGAGCCTTGCCCGGCTCAGGATAGAACTCGATGTAGGGAAACGAGCTGCCGACAATCAGCAGCGTGTCGCACTCCGCCAGTGCTTTCTGCGACGGCACGGTGCCCAGCATGCCCACGCCGCCCGTGCAGTGCGGATGCTGGTCGGGGAGCGCGCCCTTGCCGAGCAGTGCCTTGGCGACCGGAGCGGCGAGCAGCTCGGCTGTTTCCGCCAGCTCCCCCTCGGCATGGAGTGCGCCACGGCCGGCCAGAATGCACACGCGCTTGCCGGCGTTCAGGATCGCCGCGGCGCGATCGAGGTCGGCTTCGCCGGCCACCGGCGGAGCGGCCGGTCGTGTCGTGTCGAGATGGTGCGGCACGTTGCGTTCGGAACGCTCATCGTGCTTCGCCGGCGCCGACTGCATGTCTACCGGCATGGTGAGATGGACAGGCCCGCGGCGATCCAGCGCGGTGCGGATGGCGAGATTTACGACGTTGGCGACGTGCGCCGCGCCCATGATGCGGGCGTTGTAGACACACGCGTCCATGAACAGTTTGTCGAGCTCGACGTCCTGCTGGGTGAAGGTGTGGACGAGATCGTGAAACTGAAGCCCGGTGATTGCCAGCACGGGCGCGCCGTCCAGCTTGGCGTCGTAGAGGCCGTTGAGCAGGTGGATGCCGCCCGGACCCGATGTCGCGAGACACACCCCGAGACGGCCGGTGAACTTGGCGTAGCCGCAGGCCATGAATGCGGCCGCTTCTTCGTGCCGCACCTGCACGAAGCGGATCTCGTCCTGTCGCTGGCGCAGCGCCTCCATGATGCCGTTGATCCCGTCGCCGGGCAGACCGAAGACGACATCGACCCCCCAGCGGATCAGATTCTCGACAAGAATGTCTGAGGCGGTCGTAGGCATGGCGGCGGTCCCGTGCGCTGGGCGGCTGGCACGGTCTCAATCCCCAGCGCGGCGCATAGGTTCCCGGCGTTGAACGGGTCAGCCGTCCGACGCTGCGCTGCGAATCCGCATGACGGCTTTCCCGCCCGCTCTCGGCTCAGACGTTTCGAGGTCTATCCAGACGCCTTGCCCGACGGATCCGCTGGCGCTGTGCGGTTCGTCTCCCATGACCAAAGCCGTCGCCCCGGCGCTTGCCAGTGACCCAGCCGTCGGATGGCGGTCGCCGACGCCCAACGTTGCTGCGGACGTGAAACAAACCCTCTGCAAGGAGCGGACCTGCGCTGAAGTGAAATGCGCGCCGCCTTCACATAGACCCGACATACTATTGACAGGATAACAATACCTTTCGTATTAGAGCCGCGTAAGGCGTGAACTCGGAAGCTCCAGTGACCAATTTGGCGGGAAACGGGAATTCGGCTGCGAACACCGCGATTTTTCGGGTGTCCCTTCGTCCGATGCTGCGCCGGCCCGAGACGACGCTGCTCGCGGTTTTGTTGGTGCTCGCGGTTCTCATTGGCATTGACAACGACCTGTTCTGGTCGCCGCAAAATCTGACCGATATCGCGCGCTCGGCGTCGTTCACGTTTGTCGTCGGCGTTGGCACGACGTTCGTTCTGATTTCTGGCGGTCTCGATCTTTCGGTCGGCTCGGTTTACGGCTTCGGCGGGATCGTCACCGGTCTCGCCCTCCTGGCTGGTTGGCCCACCGCCCTCTCCATCCTGGCCGGCGTGGCGGCCGGAGCCTTCATCGGGTTGGTCAACGGCGCCATCGTCACCCAGGCGAAGGTACCAAGCGTCATCGTCACGCTCGGCATGCTCTTCATAGTGCGCGGCCTCGTGCTGGTCTTCAGCGGCGGCGCGCCCGTGTACCCGCTGCCCGATGGATTCGTCTCTCTCGGACGAGGTGAGATCCTCGCCGTTCCGACGCCGATATGGGTCGCGGCTGTTGTCGGCGTTCTCGGTCAGCTCGCCCTGTCGAAGACAGTCTTCGGCCGCCGCGTTTATCACGTCGGCGGCAACGAGACGGCCGCCTACATCGCTGGCGTGCCGGTAAACCGCACGCGCATCATCGTCTTTGTCCTCTCCGGCCTGACTGCCGCTGTCGGCGGCATCCTCGTCGCGGCGCGCATTGCTTCCGCTCAGCCCAGCTCGGGCACCGGGCTCGAGCTGCAGGTGATCGCCTCGGTGATCATCGGCGGCACGAGCTTGTTCGGCGGCGCGGGATCCGTCTTCGGCACCTTGATCGGAACGCTGCTCATCGCCGTCCTCAACAACGGCATGATCATGATGCACATCGATCCCTTCTATCAGAGCATCGTCGTGGGGGTGATCATCGTCCTGGCTGTCGCCATCGATGGCTGGCGCCGCCGGCGCCTGGGGTTGGCGTAGTGCTCGCCTTCGAAGACGTCAGCATGGCATTCGGCGCGACGCGCGCGCTCGACCACGTCAACCTGTCGGTGGCGGCTGGCACGATCCTGGCGCTTTGCGGCCAGAACGGGGCTGGAAAGTCTACGGCCGTGAAGATTCTGGCCGGCATACTGCCAAGCCCGCTGTTCAGCGGCACGGTCAGCCTCGATGGACGGAAGCTTGCCTTTTCCGGGCCGCGGGCCGCCATTCAGCAGGGCATCGCCTACCTTCCGCAAGAAACGCAGCTCATGGACGCGCTCACGGTTGGTGAGAACGTCATGGTCGGCCGCCTGCGCTCGAAATTCGGCCTGGTGAGCAAATCTGTTTATCGTGCCGTCGCCCGCGCGCTGCTGGAACAAGTGCGCCTTGACGTGAGCATCGACGAACTGGCGCGCATGCTGACGCCCGCGGAGCGCCAGCTGGTGTGCATCGCGCGTGCGCTGGCCTTCGATCCGCAAGTGCTCATCCTCGACGAGCCAACCGCCAACCTGCCGGAAGCGGCGGCGACCCGCCTGCTGGAGGTCGTGCGCTCGTTGTCGGCGGCCGGCAAGACCGTCATCTACATCACGCATCACCTGAGCGAGCTCGAGCGGCTGGATGCGGAGGTGATCGTTCTGCGCGAGGGCCGCATCGTCCTCGGACCAGTAACCCATCCGCCGCTCGCCGACATCGTCCACGCGATGGTCGGAGAGCATGTTCGGCCGAGTGTGCAGCGCGTCTACGACGCCGGCAGCGCGCCGCCCCTCGCGCACGTCGCCATCGATCGCCTGCGCGCTGCCTCGCGCGATATCGCCGCTTCGCTGTCCTTCGAAATCGGTAAAGGCGAAGTGCTGGGGATAGCCGGCGTCGCCGACGCCGGCGCCGAGGCGGTTATCGCTGCGCTCGGCGGCTTGCGCCGCGGATCCGTGGCGGGGGCCCTTACTATCGCAGGTGACCGGATCGACCTCGCCAAGGCGCGTCCGGCGTTGCTGCGGCGGCATGGCGTCAGCCTGATCCCTTCGGAGAGACTATCCCAGGGGCTGATCCTTCCGGCGCCCATCGCTGACAACATTCTGCTCGGTGGCGAGCACCTCGGCCGCAGTCACGGGCTGGCTTCGCGGCCGCGTGAGATTTCCATCGCCGATCGCATGCTGAAGGCGTTTGCGGTCTCCCCGCGCCAGCCCGAACGGCCGGTACGGATGCTCAGCGGCGGCAATCAGCAGAAGGTGATGCTGGCGCGGGCGCACGTCGAGAAGCCGCGGCTGATCCTGCTCCTCGATCCGACGCGCGGCGTCGACATTCACGCGCGCGAGACCATCCACGGCCTCATCCGCGACAACGCAGGGCAGGGCGTCTCCTACCTCATCACGTCCAGCGACAGCGCGGAACTCGTGTCGCTCTGCGACCGTGTCCTCATCTTCGCGAAGGGCCGCATCGTCGAGGTGCTTCGTGGAGAAACGCTCAACGAGCATCGGCTCTTGAGTTCCGTTCATCAAAACTGAGTAGGGAGGAAAGAGATCAAATGCACATCATGCAACATCTGAAGCCCGCGAAGCTCATTGTCCTCGCGGCACTGGCGCTCGGTATCGGGACGACTTCGGCGCTCGCCGATGCCGCCGCCGGACAGCCAATTACGTTTGTCAGTCCGTTGATCGGCCATCCGGTGTGGCTGCAAGCCCGCGATGCCTTCCTCGCGAAGGCCAAGGACCTCGGCATGCAGGCGACGTGGACCGGTCCGCAGGGCGTCGACATCCCGGCAATGGTGCAGCAGATCGAAGGTGCCATCGCCTCCGGTGCCAAGGGCATTGTCACCTGCGCGCTCGATCCAGGCGCGTTCGACGGCGTGCTTAGCGACGCCAAGAAGGCAAACGTTCCGGTGGTCCTGACCGATTGCGATTCCAGCACGCCGGACGAGCGTCTGGCTTTCGTCGGCACGATCGGCAGCACGTTCGGTGCGCAGAGCGGCCAGAAGCTCGCCGACATGACCGGCGGCAAGGCGAATATCATCATCATGCAGGGCTCCCTGGACGCCAAGATCCAGAACGACATCAAGGGCGGCTTCCTGCAGGCGATCGCCGAGCATCCCGACATGAAGGTCATCGCGACCGATGCCGACGACAGCAGCGTCGAGACGGCGGTCTCCAAGTTCGAGGCGCTGCTGCGCACGAACCCGCAGACGACGGTCATCTACTGCATCGAAGCCAGCTGTGCCGGCGCCGCCGCGACGGTCGCCGAGGAACAGGGGCTGCTCGACAAGCTGACCATCTTCGGCACGGACGACACCGCCGAGACGCTGGCCGGCATCCGCGCCGGAAAGATCGAAGTCAGCGCCGCCCAGGCCTTCCCGAAGATGGGCAGCTTGGCGGCGCAATACCTCGCCGACCATTTCAACGGCAAGGATGTGCCCTCGGTCACAGACACGGGCGCGATTTTCATCACCAAAGACAACGTCGACAGCTACCTCACCGGCAAGTAACGGCGACATCATGGACGCGACCGATCAGGAGTTCTGGCGCAGGCGATTGGTGCTCGACGAGGGCTCTGCGATGCCCCTCTATCACCAGCTTACCCAGCGGCTTCGGTCGATCGCGTCCAAACTCGAATCCAGTCATCCGATGCCGACGGAACGCGAGATAGGCGAGTGGTCGAAGGTCAGCCGCGTCACGGTGCGTCGCGCGCTCGCCGATCTGGTTCAGGAAGGATACCTGGTCTCGCGTCGCGGTCGCGGCACGTTCGTGGCGCCGCGGCGCGCCACCACGCCGCTCGATCGCCCGTCGGGATTCACCGAGACCATGCGCCGCCTCGGCCACTCTCCCACGACCGAGCTGGTTGCGGCGGAAGAGGCGCTCGATCCGCACCTCAATGCGTTGATGGAATTGCCCGCCGACGAGACGGTCTATGCCATCGAGCGCGTCCGCTTTCTCAACGGCGAGCCATGCATGCTGGAACTGGCGCACGTCCCGGCCAGCATTGCACCGGGCCTCCTGCGGCACGACCTCACAGGCTCCCTCTACGCCATCCTCCGCGACAACTACGGCGTCGCTCCTGCGGGAGGAAACGAATCGATCGTTGCCGTCCCGGCGACGACCAAGGTGGCGCGCCTTCTGCAGGCCAGCGTAGGTGACCCGATCCTCCAGACTGTCCGGTTCACCCGCTCGGAAGATGGTGCGCTGCTCGAGCACACGGTGCGCCATGCGCGCGCTGACATGTGTTCCTTCACCGTCTCGCTGGGTAGCGGCAGTGAGCTCAGTGATCGCAGCTCATACGCCGTCGGCACGCGGCGTCGTGCGTAATCATGGGTAACAAGGAGAATGGCATGAAGACCGGTAAGGGGGCCCTCGCCACCGCCTATCTCGACGGTGTAACGCGACGCCTCGCGTCGATTGGCAAGAAAGGCGCGCCCGGGATAGTCGAGGCTGCGTCCTGGTGCGCCGAGGCGCTCGCCGGCGACCACTTTGTGTGGGTCTTCGGCGCCGGTCATTCCTCGATGATGGCCATGGAGGCGTATCCGCGCATCGGCGGTGTGCAGGGTTTCATGCCGATGATCGAGCCTGGTCTTCTGCTGTTCACCAATGTGGTCGGTTCCATGGGCCTCGAGCAGACGCTGGTCCTGGAACGTGTCGAAGGCTACGGCCGCGCCATCCACAACAGCTATGCCACCGAGAAGGGCGATGTCCTGATCATCTTCTCCTCGTCCGGACTAGAAGCGCTGCCGCTCGAGATCGCGACCGTCGCTCGCGAGCGCGGCATCAGGACTGTGGCTGTCTCGTCCGATGAATACTCGCGGGAAGCGGCCAAACAGCGCGGCAAGAAAGTGCGGCTTGCCGAGATCGCCGACCTTTTCATCGACAATGCGGTGCCGGCTGGCGATGCCTCGGTCGACCTCGCGAAATCCGGCGCGAAAGTGTCGCCCGTAGGGTCGATACTCAACCTTGCGATCATGAATTGCATCGCCGCGGAGACCGCCGGCGCATTGCTCGCGCGGGGCATCAAGCCACGCCTGTTCCGCAGCCCGCACCTCGGTGGCACGGCAGCGAATGAATTTAGCGCACTGCTCGCCGACTACCGCAGGATGATTGGCCAACGTTGGCTGCGCCAGACAAAGACGCGGAAGGCGCGCCGCCATGCGACTTGATGGCAAGGTCGCCCTCGTCACGGGTGCGAGCCGCGGCATTGGCCATGGAATTGTCGTGCGTCTGGCGGCCGCCGGCTGTCGCGTCGTCGTGAACCATTTCCGACAGCCTGATCTCGCCGCTGCCGTTGTCGGCGAGGCGAAGGCGGCGGGGGGCGACTGCATCGCCGTTGAGGCGGATGTCGCCGATCGCGATCAGGTCGCGTCGATGGTCCGCCAGACGGCCGATCGGTTCGGCCGTCTGGACATTCTGGTGAACAACGCCGCTGTCTTTCCGCCCACCACCTGGACGGAGATCACTGGCGACGACTGGGACCGCGTCATGGCGGTCAATGTCCGCGGCGCGTTCAACTGCGCGGTGAGCGCGCATCCGCTGCTGGCCTCTGCCAAGAGCGGCCGCATCGTCAACATCACGTCGACTGTCGCCTTCTCCGGCCCGCAGCGATTGCTGCATTACGTGACGAGCAAGGCGGCGTTGATCGGCTTCACGCGGGCGCTGGCGCGCGAGGTCGGCGGCGAGGGAATCACGGTCAATGCGGTGGCGACCGGCAAGGTGCTTACCGAGGGTCTCCTCGAATGGGTGCCGCAGGGAGAACTCGATATAGCCGAGGCCACCGCCTCGCGGCAGTCGCAACCGATCAAGCGCTTCGGCACGCCGGCAGATATTGCCTCGGCCGTACTGTTCCTCGCTTCCGACGAGGCTGCTTTTATCACCGGGCAGCTCATCAATGTCGATGGGGGGCGATACTTCCATTGAGCCCACGGACACGGATTTCGCAGCCCGAGCGGCATGCGGCGTCTCCTCGCGTCACCGTTGTCGGCGCCGCAGGCGTCGGGCTCGTCTATCGCGTATCGCGCTGGCCTGAAATCGGAGAGACGTTGTTGGCCGGCGACGGCCGCATGATGTGCGGTGGCAAGGCGGCCAACCAGGCTATGGCGATCGCGAAGCTCGGCGGTACCGTCGATTTTGTTTCGGCGGTCGGCAGCGATGCGATGGCCGATGTTGTGTTTGCCACGATGCGCAAGTTTGGCATCCGGGTCGAACACATGCAGCGGTCGTCCGCGCCCACGCTCACCGGCGTCGTTATCGTCTCCGCGGATGGGTCCAATCGGATCGTCGTCGATCCGGCAGCGACCGGAAAGGTTAGCCCGGCGGATATTGAAAAGCAGTCCGAAGTCATCGGCGCGAACAGTGTCTGCCTCGTCTCCGGGGATGGATTCCCCGATGCCGCGGCCCTGGCCGCCCTCACCATCGCGCGCCGCGCCGGCGTGGTGACGATATTCAACCCCGCGCCGCCGCCGTCGCCGGAGCTGAGGGCCGCCATTCTCCGTGAGAGTTCGTATGTCACGCCCAACGAAGCCGAGGCGCGCGTCCTCTCCGACGTCGATTCCGACGATCCCGAGGTGCTTGTGCGGGCGATCATTGGGCGCGGCGCGCAGGCGGTGGTCATGACGCTGGGCGAACGCGGTGCATTTGTTAGCGACCCGGCTGCCGGCATCGAGACGCTCGTTCCGGCACCCCATGTCGAGAAGGTGGTGGATACTTCCGGCGCCGGCGACGCATTCAACGGCGCCCTGGCCATCGCCTTGGCCAGCGGCCACGGCATTGTGAACGCGGTGCGCTTTGCGTGCGCCGCAGCGGCCATCATCACGCAAGGTCCCGGACTCGAGGACGCGCTTCCGCTCTGGGAAGGACTGAGCGTGCCACCTGTCGGAGCGGCGCAATGAGACTCAAGGAAGGCATCATAACTGCCCAGATCACGCCCTGTGCCGCAAATGGCGAGCCCGATTTCGGTGCGCTGGGCGAGCTGATCGCCTTTCAGCAGCAGGCCGGCGTCGCGGGGCTGTTCGTCCTGGGTTCCGCGGGTTTGGGGCCCCTGATGACGATTACCGAGCGCAAGCGCGCGCTGGAGCGCATCATCACCCTGGCAGGCCCGCTTGCCGTCGTCGCACACATAGGCGCCGCGCAGCCGGCCGAGGCCGTCGACCTTGCCCGGCACGCCGAAGCGGCTGGAGCGGCAGCTGTCTCCTCGGTGCCGCCCACTTACTACCAGCCGGATTTCCTCGTCGTCGCTGATTACTACAAGCGGCTTCGCGCCGCCGTCACGCTGCCGCTCATCGCTTACAACAACCCACCCGCCACCGGCTATCATCTGACGCCTGATCAGACGGCCAGCCTGTTCGCTGCCGACGTCATCCACGGCGTCAAGCAATCGCACCCGTCCGTCGCGGAGCTGCATGCGCTGCTGGCTGCAGGGGTGCGCGTTTGGGCCGCCAATGCGACGCTTTGCATCGACGCGCTTGCCATGGGCGCATTCGGCGCGATCTCCACGATCACCAACGTTGCGCCGGAAGCATTTGTTATGCTTGCGGCGGCGTTGCAGCGCGGCGATTTGAAGGCCGCCCGGCACGGTCAGCAGGCGATTGACTTCATTGCGGGCCGCCTCCGTCACCCGACAATCGGCGCGTTGCACGCCGGCGTCAGCGAGCGCGGGTTGCCGGGGTTGCTCCCGCGCGCGCCGCTTCGCATGCCTGACGAAGCGGAGACGCGGCCAATCCGCGAGGCGGTGGCGCGCGCCCGGGAGTTTTCCTGATGGCATCCGCGGATCGCTTCCATCTGTCGGCCGACGTAGTGGTCGTGGGCGCTGGATCGGCGGGCTGCAGTGCCGCGATCGCCGCCGCGCGCATGGGCGCGAGCGTTATCCTCGTCGAACGGCTGCCGTTCCTTGGCGGCACCAGCACGGCCGTCCTTGATACCTTCTATGCCTTCCACACCGCCGGTGCGGCTGGCCGAAAGGTCGTGTCCGGCATACCGGACCTGCCGCTCAATGAATTGCGCAAGCGCGGCCAGGTATTCGAGCGGCCAAACAGCTTCGGTTCGGGTCTTGGCTACACCTACAACCCGGAAACGCTAAAGATCGTGTGGGCCGCGCTGCTGCGCGCCGCCGGCGTGCGCATTCTTCTGCACGTGCTGGTCGTCGGTGCCACGGTCTCGTCCGCCGGCCGGCTGGAGGCGCTTGCGCTCGCGACCAAGGCAGGCCCGGCCGAGGTTAGGGGCCGCGCCTTTGTCGATGCCGGCGGCGACGCCGACCTCACCGCCTACGCCTGCGGCTCGTTTCAGACCGATGCCGACAAGCTCCAGCCGGCAACACTGACCTTCCGCATGGGCGGCGTTGACATCGCGCGCTTCAAGCAGGAGGGCCGGCCGCGTCTCAAGGAACTTATGGCACAGGGACGCCAGCGCGGACTCAATCTGCCCGGCACCGGCGGCAGCCTGCACGAGGCCGTCGGGCACGGCATCGCGCACACCGCGCTGGTCCGCATCAGTCCTCCTGACATCTCCGATCCCGGCGAGCTCGGCCGTGTCGAGACTGACGCGTACGCCCAGATCGATGACTGGCTGACGTTCCTGACCACGATGATGCCGGGCTTCGAGCGCGCTTATATTACCGCTATCGGCGGCATGTCGGGCATACGCGAGAGCCGCCGTATCGTCGGTCGGTACGTCCTGACGGAAGAGGACGCCCTTTCCGGACGCTATTTCGACGATCAGGTGGCGATCTGCGGTGCTCCGCTGGAGGATCTTGCGGCGGAAACGACGCGGTGGGTCCACATCGGCGGGCAGGGGACCTACGGGATTCCGTGGCGTTGCCTGCTACCCGATGGGATTGCCGGTCTCGCCGTGGCGGGCCGCAATCTTTCCGCGACCCACGGCGCCCACGCCTCGGCGCGTTCGATGGCGACCTGCATGGCGCTCGGTCAGGCGGCTGGCACCGGGGCAGCGATGGCGGCCCTGTCGAACTGCGATCTGCATGAAGTGCCGGTCGCAGGGCTGCTTGAGCGCCTGCGACGCGATGGTGCCACTCTCGAGGATCCTGGAGCATGAGCACGACCGGAAAGGTGCGCACGGTGCTTGGCGATATCGATGCCGCCGATCTCGGCCGCGTCGATAGCCACGATCATCTCATCATCAATGGCGGTCCCGGCACCGTGCGAACGCCCGATCTTCTGCTGGATGATGTCGATGACGCTGTGCGCGAGGCTGAAGAATTTCGCGCGGCGGGAGGCGGCACCATCGTCGACATGATGCCGCCAGGCGCCGGCCGTTCGGTCGCGGCGCTGACCGAGATTGCGCGGCGCAGCGGTGTGCACATCATCGCCGTCACCGGTTTCCATAAGCCCGAGTACTACGACAAGCTCCACTGGGCCCGCTGTGGTGACGAAGAAACGCTGGTCAAGGTGCTCCTTGACGATTGCAAGGGAGCCGATCGCTGGGACTACTGGCGGCCTTTCGGCGAGAGGCTGTCGGCGCGTCCCGGCCTTATCAAGTGGGCGACGAACTACAACAGCATCGCCGCCGCCCATCAGGTGACTCTGCGGGCGATCGCGCGCGTGTCGCTGGAGACCGGGCTGCCGATCATCACCCACACCGAGCACGGCACCGCCGCGCTGCGCCAGCTCGATCTGCTGGAGGCATGCGGTGTGCCGCCCGATCGCGTCGCCCTCAGCCATATGGACCGCAATCCCGATCTCGGACTGCACAAGGCGCTGGCCGACCGCGGCTGCTTCCTAGTCTACGACGGCGCCGGCCGTGAAAAATATCATCCGGTGAGCGCGATCGCGGCGCTGCTTGGTGCCATGGTCGAAGCCGGTCACGGCGATCGCATCCTTCTCGGCGGAGATTTGGCAATGCGTGCAGAGCGCCTGAGCCGCGGAGGAATTGGCATCAGAGGCGTGCTGACCGAGTTCGCAGCCGGCTTGCAGCGAAATGGCGTGGCCAGGGAGACGATCGATCGCTGCCTGGTCGACAATCCCCGATCTTACCTGCGCATGCGGAACTGACTCGATCAACGTCATCGGCGTCTCTCGTCAGGATCGACCACAGAGATGCGCCGACGTTCAGCGTGAGCAGCCCGAAAGTCGCAGGAATCGTCCTCTGATTTTCCGCCGAATTTGCCGGTCGTCCATGACGTCCGATTTGGTTGCGTATCGCGGTATCGGCAGCCGCTTGACTCTCTCCAATACGCAGCGGACTATTCTTCGTGGGGATGGAGTTCCCCGTATAACCGCCGCGATGGCTGATGACTCCTACTTGATCGTCGAGACGTGTTCCTCGACCTCAGAAGTAGGATCGTTGAATGGCCGCGCCAAAGACTCCTTCCGAACCAGTCATATCGGCTTCCGCAGACGACCTGATCAGGGATCCCGTCGTGCAACTGACGTTGCGGGCCGACGGCATCGAGGAATCCGAGTTTCGCGAGCTGTTGCGCGCTGCGGGCTGGAAGCAGGCAAGGTCAAAAGCTGCCAGCGCTCCGGTCTCTCCGGATGGCGCGGAGGCGCTCCGTGACTATCGCCTCGGCGCGGGCGTAATGCTGCTCAACAAAGAAGGCCAGGTGTTCGTCGGCCGCCGGATCGACGTCACGTCGGGCGAGGCGTGGCAGATGCCGCAGGGTGGCGTCGAGCCGGGCGAAGAACCGCAGCGAGCGGCGCTCCGGGAACTCAAGGAAGAGATCGGCACGGCGAACGTGTCGCTGGTTGCCGAGAGCGCGGGCTGGCATCGCTACGACCTGCCGAAGGACTTGTTGGGCCGCGCCTGGCATGGCCGCTGGCGCGGCCAGATGCAGAAGTGGTTCGTCATGCGCTTCGAAGGTGATGACAGCGAGATCAACGTCGAAACCGCGCAGCCGGAATTTTCCGCATGGAAGTGGGTTGCGCCGGCTGAGATTCCCAAGATCGTCGTCGAGTTCAAACGTCAGCTATACGCCGATTTGTTGCGCGAATTCGGAGACAAGCATCTCGGTCGGCCGCGCTAGCGCCACCGCCGCGGCAACCGGTTGCTCGACATGATTTCGAGGCCGCGCCGCTGCTGACCTGAGCGGCGGAATCGGTGCGCTTTTTGCCGGCTTCAACGGCCCGATCGCCGAAATAACGTCACGGCAGTGAACCCTGCGCCGACCAGCGTGACGATGAGCGCGAAGGCGAACGCTACCGTCGGCGAGAACTGCGTCCATAACACTCCCACGATTGCGCTCGAGACGAAGTCGCCGACGCCGTTGGCGGCCGCCAGGACACCGAACCCTGTGCTCCGTATTGTGTCCGGCAGCAGATCCGCGGCGATGGCGCGCTCGAGAGACTGCTGCGCGGCATAGGCCGCGCCCGCGAGCGCGAAGACGATGATCAGCGTCGCGACGGATGGAATGGCGGCGACGAGCACGATGTTCATCAGCACGGCGAGAAGATAGGCGCCAACCAGGAAGGAGTTCTTTCCGAGGCGGTCGGCCATGACGCCAACCGGATAGGCGCCCGCGGCGTAGAGGACATTGTGCAGCGTGTAGAGCGCGATCGCGATGATGCCCGAAGCTTGTTGGTACGCCGGCGCAAGCGAGGTCGAGGCATACAGGATGAGCAGCGTGTGGGAGAAATCGCCGCAGCCGAAGATCAGCACCGCCAGCGTGTAGCGGCGGAAGGAAAGGGGCAGCAATCGCAGGGCAGGGCGCAAGCCCCGGGACGGGAGAATGGGATGGCGGGTTTCGCGGACCAGGACGAGAATTGAG
>DASZQY010000035.1:0-1980 GCA_035549395.1 Bauldia sp. | reverse complement strand
GTGGGTCGTGGTTGCCAACCAGCCAGATCCACGCCGACACCGAGGCGACGAGGCGCGCCAGCAGCGCGGCGTCGCCGGCATCGACGCGCGCCGCGGCATCCGTGTCGTGGAACGAGTCGCCGACGCAGACGACGCAGCGCGGCCTCAGGTCGGCGATCGCCAGCGCCAGGCGGTCGAGGGTCGTGCGCGTGTCGTAGGGCGGCAGCAGCTGGCCGGTGCGTGCGCCATACCAGCTGCCCTTCTCGAGATGCAGGTCGGCGACCGCCAGCAGCCGTTCGTCCGGCCACCACAGGGCGCCGTCGGCGCGCGCCTCGACATCGGCACCATTGAACGCGAACGCGATCGACGACATGGCGCAGCTTGTCGCGCCGCGACGCGCGACTCAAGGGGCATCCATCCGTGCTGTCCACCCCGGCCGGACCGGGGCGATCGCCTATGGCACCAATTGGTCCGGCCCCTGGGGATTCGCATGTGGCTATCGCAAGCGTCACCAATCCCCGACCTTCCCCCGGAGGGCAGGGCATTCGCCTATGGCACCGGATCGTGCCGACGCACAGCTGTCATCCCGAGCGCAGCGAGGGATCTTTCCCGAATACCGCGCGCTTTCGTCGGACGCGAAAAGATCCCTCTCCTGAGCCTGTCGAAGGGGCGCTCGGGATGACAGATCGGCCATATGCGAATTCCCCTGGGATCACGGGCAGGGCATTCGCATATGGCACCATTCTGTCCGATCCGAGGACATGGGTAACAGAATAATCCGAGGACATGGGTAACAGGTATGCCGCCTGTGAAGGAGGTGGCGATGACCTGGCGGGAGACCCGTGTCATGGACGAGCGGATGCGCTTCATAGTTGAGTGGGAACGTGGTGAGGTTGGCTTTGCGGAGTTGTGTCGGCGCTATGGGATCAGCCGGAAGACGGGCTACAAGTGGGCTGACCGGTATGAGGCGGAGGGCGTGGAGGGCCTGGCCGATCGCAGCCGGGCGCCGCGGCATCATCCGATGCAGGTGAGCGAAGAAGTGGAAGCGGCGATCATAGCGGTGCGGGCCAGGCATCCGAGCTGGGGAGCGAAGAAGATCCTGGCATGGCTGGAGCAACGCCGAGGGGGTCGATACTGGCCGTGCGTCAGCACGATTGCGGCGCTGCTGGATCGGCATGGGCTGGTGCGTCGGCGGCGACGGCGGCGGCAGGCGCCGCCGATGGCGGGGCCGCTGAGCGGCTGTGTGGCGGCCAACGATGTATGGGGCATCGACTTCAAGGGCTGGTTCCGGACCGGCGACGGTCGGCGGTGCGACCCGCTGAGCCTGAGCGACCTGGCGACGCGGCTGTTGCTGCGTCTGCAGGTGGTCGATCGGCTGGACACGGAGACGGTGTGGCGGCTGTTGGAGGCGGCGTTCCGTGACTACGGCCTGCCGTTGGCGTTGCGCTCGGACAACGGGCCGCCGTTTGCCGGCACGGGAGCCGGCGGGCTGTCGCAGCTGGCGGTGCGCGTGGTCAAGGCCGGCGTCATGCCGGAGCGCATCGCGTTGGGTCGGCCGCAGCAGAATGGCCGGCACGAGCGCATGCATCTGACGCTGCATCAGGAGACGGCATCGCCGCCGGCCGCCAGCCTGCGGGCCCAGCAACGGCGCTTCGACGCTTTCTGCCGCATCTTCAACGAGGAGCGGCCGCATGAGGCGTTGGGACAGGTGCCGCCGGCGAGCCTCTACCGGCCCTCGCCGCGCCGCTACGACGGGCGGCTGCGCGAGCCGGAGTATGAAGCCGGCTGCGAGGTGCGCCGGGTGCGCAGCAATGGCGAGATCAAGTGGGGTGGCGAGCGGGTGTTCATCAGCTCGGCGCTGATCGGCGAGCCTGTCGGCCTGGTGATGCTGGCCGACGGGCTGTGGCTGGTGCGCTTCGGGCCGGTTGAGTTGGGGACCCTCGACGGGGCCGGAAAATTCGACGCGCGCAGGGCGGGGGCGCGCCCCCCCCCAGCGCGCCC
>DASZQY010000034.1:0-7329 GCA_035549395.1 Bauldia sp. | reverse complement strand
AGTCCGGACAGAGGACGAACGCCGCCATCGTCGTGCGCCCGCGATCGTAGGGAATGTCGCGAATGATCGAATAGCGCGGTCCGCAGTGCGTGCAGTTCGTGAACGGATATCGGTACCGCCGATTGGCGGAATCCCTTATTTCTTCGAGGCAATCGGGGCAGGTGGCAAGGTCGGGCAGGATGGCGGCTTCGTGCTCGCCCGCCGCGACACTTTCGACGATGCTGAAGCCGGTTTCGCCTCGCACCGGACAGCGGCCCACACGGAAGCGCGCGATCCGCGCGTTGGCCGGCGCTTCTGTCCGGAGCGCCCGGAGGAAAGCGGCGAGCGCCGCGCCCTCGCCCTCCGCCTCGATGACGACGCCGTCGGCCGTATTGGCAACCGACCCCGAAATGCCGAGCGCCGTTGCCTTTCGCCATACGAACGGACGGAAGCCGACGCCCTGCACGGTGCCTCCGATCTCGATGCGCAAGCGCTCCCGGACTGCAGGCCGGACAGCACCCGGTGCGGCAATAGTCGCGCTCACGTCTCGACCTCGATGCCTTCGAGCCACACCCCTTCCGCCCGCGGATCGCGGATGTCGGCGGACTGCACCGCCGTTATCCGCGCGTCCGCGGCGATGGTGCCGGCCGCGGCCTCCTCGAAATGCTCGCGAAAATGATCGGGCGTCATATGGCTGAGCGCGCCGAGGCGAACCGAAACGCCGGTAATGGCGCGCGCATTTTCGTGCGCGGCGGCCGCGAGAATGCGGCGCATGAGGTCGGCCATGAGCGCGCGGTCATGCATCGACCCACACCCCGATTTCCCCAAGGATCGCGCCAACCACCCGGTCAACCGCCGCCGCAACAACAGGCGACAATCCCGCGCCGAGTGTGAAGTCCTGCGCCTCGATGGCGAAGATGATGCAGCGCCGCGGCAGGCGATCGAGAATGCGCGCCAGCTCGATCGATTCTGCGAGGCCGACGGCGTGGGACGAGGCCGCGAACATCGGCTGCGGCACCGGTTGCGCTGCGGCGTCCAGGCGCCGGACAGCACCCGGACTGGCGCCGGACAGCGCCGCATCGGCAATGATGACGCAATCGGCACCCTCCATCAGATCGAGGAGCTTCGCCGCCTCGCCATCCGTCTCGATGACCTCAATGCCCGGCATGCCCATTAGCCTCGCGGCCACGACGCGCCCAACGGCGTCATCCCCGCGATCCGGATGGCCGATGCCGATGACACGCGTCGCCATCGCGTCAGCCCCGGTCGATCCGCAGATCGAGGAAGTGCGTCGAACACGAGATGCACGGATCGTAGTTCCGCACCGTCTGCTCGCAGCGATGACGAAGCTCGTCTTCCGGCAAGTCGACCCAACCGTCGATGAGCAGGCGCAGATCCTCCTCGATGCTGGGCTGGTTCTGTGACGTCGGCGGCACGATCTGCGCGTCGAGGATCGCACCGTCGTCGGCGATGCGATAGCGATGATAGAGCATCCCGCGCGGCGCCTCCGTGGCCGCGTATCCGGTGCCGGCATGAACCTCCGCCGGCACGAAGGGACGGTCCGGCTCCTCGTATCCCTCGATGATGCGGATGGCCTCGTCGCAGGCGTAGAGCACCTCGACGGCGCGCACGACGATGCTCCGGTAGGGATTGGTGCACGGCGAGGTCAGGCCGGCTGCTCGCGCGGCATCGCGGGCGAGCGGCGTCAGCCTGTCATAGTTGAGCGCGAAACGCGCCAGCGGCCCGACCAGATAGGCGCCGCGCTCGCGAATGTGGGAATGCAGCGCGGTCGAATGGGCGACGTGCGTTTCGACGAAGTGATCGTCGTACTCGCGCACCGGAATGTTGAGGCCGCGATTGGAGACGATGCGGCCGCCGTTCAGCGGATATTCGTCGGGATGACTGAGCGAGACGAATTCGTAGTTGCGCGCGCGTTCGGGAAAGTCGAAGCGCGACACCCAACGCACGGTCTCCAGCGCCTGGTCGCGGGCCTGCTTGAGATCGTCGAGCATGACACGCATCTCGCGCTTTGAAGGCGCCCGGTAGAAACCGCCGACCCGCACGTTGATCGGATGCACCTCGCGCCCGCCGACCAGGCTCATCAGCGCGTTGCCGGTCTTCTTCAGGGCGAGCCCACGCTTGACGATCTCGGCGTGATCTCGCGCCATCTCGATGGCGCCCTCGTAGCCAAGGAAATCGGGCGCATGCAGCATGTAGATGTGCAGCGTATGGCTTTCGATCCATTCGCCGCAGTAGAGCAGCCGGCGGAGCTCGCGGAGCGGGCCGCCGACATTGATGCCGAGGGCATCCTCCATCGCGTGGACGGCGCTCATCTGGTAGGCGACAGGGCAAATGCCACAGATGCGCGCCGTGATGTCCGGCGCCTCGCTGTAGGCGCGGCCGCGCAGAAAGGCCTCGAAGAAGCGCGGTGGTTCGAAGATGCGCAACTCCGCCTCGCGCACCTTGCCGTCGCGGATGACGACGTTGAGCGCGCCCTCGCCCTCCACCCGCGCCAGGTAATCGACCTTGATGGTCTTAGTCGCCATGGCGCTTGGACTCCTCGAGGAACTCCGGGGCCGTGGCGTTGAAGGTGCGGTAAACGCGGCCAAGCGTCGTCTCGCTCATGCCGACGGCGGCGAGCCCCGCGGTCAGCGAACGAGTGTTGGGCGACTCCATGGGCCCATAGCAGCCGTAGCAGCCGCGGTCGTAGGACGGGCAAAGCGCACCGCAGCCGGCGTGCGTGACCGGGCCAAGGCACGGCGTGCCGTGGGCGACCATGACGCAGACATTGCCCTTGAGCTTGCACTCGACGCAGACGCTGTGCGCCGGCGTCACCGGCTTGCGCCCGGCAAGGAAAGCCGAAAGCACCTCGACAAGCTGGTGCTTGTTGATCGGGCAGCCGCGCAGCTCGAAATCCACCGGCACGTGCGCCGCGATCGGCGTCGAGGTGGCGAGCGTGTTGATGTATTCGGGGTGAGCGTACACCGCCGAGGTGAAGGCCGAGACATCGCTGAAATTGCGCAGCGCCTGGATGCCGCCGGCGGTGGCGCAGGCCCCGATGGTGATGAGCGCCTTCGACTGTTTGCGCACCTCGCGGATGCGTTCGGCGTCGTGGGCCGTCGTCACCGATCCCTCGACCAGCGAGATATCGTAGGGGCCCTCGACCACGGCACGCGTGGCCTCAACGAAGTAGGCGATCTCGACCGCGCCGGCGACGGCAAGCAATTCGTCCTCGCAATCGAGCAGCGACAGCTGGCAACCGTCGCAGGAAGCGAATTTCCACACCGCGAGCTTCGGTCTTGCCGCCACGCTCAGATCTCCTTCAGCGACAGCAGGCGGCGCAGATGCGCCCAGGTGGCGACCGGACCGTCCTTGCAGACGAAATCGGACGAGAACTGGCAGTGGCCGCAGCGGCCGATGGCGCACTTCATGTTGCGTTCCATCGACAGGTAAATGCGAGCCGGCTCGACCCCGCGATTCTCGAGCTCGATCGCAACGAAGCGCATCATGATCTCCGGGCCGCAGATCATCGCCACGGTGCGCGCCGGGTCGAAGCTCGCCCGCGGCATGAGCGTCGTCACCACGCCGACGTTGCCGTGCCATTCCGGCGAAGCGTGATCGACACTGACGTCGATGTCGATATCCAGACGCGCGCGCCATTCCTCCAGTTCGGAGCGATAAAGAATGTCGTTCGGACTGCGCGCGCCGCAGAGCAGCACGATGCGGCCGTAGCGGTCGCGATTGGCGAGAAGCTGGTAGATCGACGGCCGGAGCGGCGCGAGCCCGAGGCCACCGGCGACAATGACGACATCCGCGCCTTCCGCGGCCGCAACCGGCCAGCCACCGCCGAACGGCCCGCGGACGCCGACGGTATCGCCGGCATTGAGCCGCGCCAGGGCATCCGAGACCTTGCCGACGGAGCGGATGGTGTGGATCAGCCGCCGCGCCTTTGCCGGATCGCCGCTGATCGAGATCGCCGCCTCGCCGACGCCGAAGGCGTAGAGCATGTTGAACTGGCCCGGCTGGAACGGGAACCCGCTCGGGCCGGCGTCGATGTCCAGCGTCCACACATCGCCAAGCTCGCGCCGCGATGCGACCACTCGGGCCACCTGCGGCACCATCGGATCGCCGGACGACCGCGGCAGCATCAGTCGGGCTTCCCGTAAACATCGAGCAGTTGCAGCCGCGTCGCGTGCAGGCGGCTGACCAGCACGGGCAGGAAGCGGCGCATCATCTCGTAGCCGACGTCGTGGTCGGCGTCGCACTTGCCGCGCAGGCACTTGGCGTCCATGCCGATTGCCCGCACCGGATCGACGGCATGCGCATCATGCATCCACTTGTACGGCGGCAGCAGCCATGACACCCCGACGATCTCGCCCGGCCCGACCGTCTGGAAAGTGATCGCGGAGCGGCCAGGCGTCACGACATCGAGCGCCACCCGGCCTTCGCGGACAAGGTAGAATTCGTTGGCGTCCTCGCCGGCGTGGAACAGGTACTGCCCGGACTTGAAGACGACGTTGCGCGCGCAGCCCGCGAGGAGGCGGATCGTGGGTTCATCGAGGCCGGCGAAAAAGCGATGCTCGCGAATGATGGCATCCATCCCGACAATCATGCCGTCGCTCCCGGTGTCATACGGATGGCACGCACTTCTTCGGTGATGTCTATGCCGACCGGGCACCAGGTGATGCAGCGCCCGCAGCCGACGCAGCCGGAGGAACCGAACTGGTCCCACCAGGTGGCCAGTTTGTGCGTCATCCACTGGCGATAGCGCGATTTCGGCGAAGCGCGGACGCTGCCGCCGTGAATGTAGGAGAAGTCCAGGGTGAAGCAGGAATCCCAGCGCTGGCTGTGCCCGGCTTCGCTGCCGGCGAGATCGCTGTCGTCCTCGCTGGTCGTGCAGAAGCAGGTCGGGCACGCCATCGTGCAGTTGCCGCAGGTCAGGCAGCGGGCGGCAACGTCGTCCCAGCGCGGGTGCTCGAGATTGGCGAGTAGCAGGTCGCGAACGCCGGCGTAATCATCCATCTTGCGGCCCATGTGGGCGGCGGCATGAGCCACGGCCGCTTCGGCCGCGGCGCGATCGGCATCGCTGGCGGAGCGCGCGGGAAGCAGTGCGAGGATGGCGGCACCGTCATCGCTGCCGGCTTCGGCGAGATAACCGCGGCCGCCATCGATCACGATTTCCGTCAGCGCCAGATCATAGCCAGCACGTGCTTTCGGCCCCGTCTCCATCGAGACGCAGAAGCAGGTACCGCCGGCCTCGCCGCAGTTGACCGCCACGATGAACGCACCTTCGCGGAGCGCCGCGTAGTGCTGGTCGGGATAGGCGCCCTCGGTGAAGACCCGATCCTGCACGGCGATCGCCGCCAGCTCGCAGGCTCGCACGCCGATGAAGGCATAGCGGGTGGTGGGCTCGGGTTCGGCCGCAATGCCCAGCCCGTTGGCGCCCCGCGTCGCGTGCCACAGCGGGCGGCGCGGCGGGTGCAGGTATTTCTTCCACGAATGCGGGCCGACGGCATAACCGAACAACGCATCGTCATCGCGGCGTTTAAGCCGATAGTGGCCGCCGTCCTGCTCGTCGGTCCAGCCCGCCGGCAGATCGCCTATCCCGTCGATCTCGTCGTAGACGATGGCCTGATCGCGAACAGTCGGGCCGCACACCCGGTAGCCGCCGGCACGCAGCGCGCCGACCAGCGCCTCAAGACCGTCACGCGACAGCACCACCTGCCGATCGTGTTCCGCCATGAACGATCGCCTCCCTCCGGCATGGACTCTGGAACG
Organism: Bauldia sp.; assembly: GCA_035549395.1. GTDB lineage: Bacteria > Pseudomonadota > Alphaproteobacteria > Rhizobiales > Kaistiaceae > DASZQY01. Next base: position 1,572 of record DASZQY010000034.1, on the reverse strand, counting down.
ATACCAGAGTCTGAGCCGGTCGCGAACGGGAGCAGAATGCCCGGCGGGGCATGACGGCCGGTTGACGCAGGTCAACCGCCTGGCGGGCTAAGTGACGCGCTCCAGCGCAAGCGCCACGCCCTGCCCGACCCCGACGCACATGGTGGCGAGGCCATAGCGGCCGCCACGCCGCGCCAGCTCGAGCGCCACATCGGCGGCGAGCCGCGCGCCTGACATGCCGAGCGGGTGGCCGTAGGCAATCGCGCCGCCGTTGGGGTTCACCTGCTCTGCATCGTCGGCGAGACCGAGCTCGCGCAGGCAGACCAATGCTTGCGAGGCGAACGCCTCGTTGAGCTCCACCACGTCGAAGTCGCCGATTTTCAGGCCGGTGCGCGCCATCAGCTTGCGGGCGGCCGGGATCGGCCCGATGCCCATGACCCGGGGCGGCACGCCGGCGCTCGCCATGCCCACGATGCGCGCGATGGGCATGAGGCCGTGACGCTCGGCCGCACCCGCCGAGGCGACGATCAGCGCCTGGGCGCCATCGTTGACACCGGAGGCGTTGCCGGCGGTTACCGTGCCGCCCGCCTTCACAATCGGCTTCAGTTTGGCCAGTGCCTCGATGGTGGTCTCGCCGCGGGGATGTTCGTCTTCGGCGAACGTGGTCGGCGGCGCCTTCCCCGCCCCCGGTATCGTGACTGCCACGATGCGGTCCTTGAGGCGGCCTTCGGCCCTGGCTCTGGCTGCGCGCTGCTGCGAGCGGAGCGCGAAGGCGTCCTGATCGGCGCGCGTCACCTGGTAATCCTCGGCGACATTTTCGCCGGTTTCCGGCATGGAATCGACGCCGTACTGCGCCTTCATCAGCGGGTTGATGAAGCGCCAGCCGATGGTCGTGTCGTAGATGTCGGCGGAACGCTGGAAGGCACTCTCCGCCTTGCCCATGACCAGCGGCGCGCGCGTCATCGATTCCACGCCGCCGGCGATGGCGAGATCGATCTCGCCGCTGCGAATGGCGCGCGCCGCGGTTCCGACGGCGTCGAGGCCGGAGGCGCAGAGCCGGTTCAGGGTCGTGCCCGGCACGCTGTCGGGCAGCCCGGCGAGCAGTGCCGCCATGCGCGCCACGTTGCGGTTGTCCTCGCCCGCCTGGTTGGCGCAGCCGAAGAAGACTTCGTCGACGGCAGAGGCCATGGACGGATGGCGCTCGATGAGCGTGCGGATGGGAATGGCCGCGAGGTCGTCGGCGCGCACCCGCGCCAGCGACCCGGCGTAGCGGCCGATCGGCGTGCGCACGGCGGCACAGATGTAGGCATCGCGAACGGCAGTCATGCATCACTCCCATGGGCCTTGGCTGTGCGCGCGTGGAGATCACGGAGCACGGACAGTTCGGTTTCGGTCGGCGGTGGCGTCTCGATGACGTTGGCCGCGAAGCGCACCGGCCAAGCGCACTGCGCCTGGACGGCCTCGCGCGTGACGCCGGGGTGAAGCGACACGACGGTAAGTTCAGCGGTCGCCGGATCGGGCTCGAAGACACAGAGGTCGGTCATGACGCGCGTCGGGCCTTTTGTCTTCAGGCCGTATTTCTCGCGGCTGCCG
>DASZQY010000033.1:0-8160 GCA_035549395.1 Bauldia sp. | reverse complement strand
GGCGGATTGGCCATGGTCGGGGGCAGGCGCCTCAATGTCGGCGGGTGGGGCGCCGATATCGCCGATGAAGGCAGCGGCATGGCGATCGGACGCCTGGCGATCCGCAAGTCGCTCTGGGCGCTGGAAGGAATGGCGCCGCTGACGCCGCTCGCCGATGAGATCCTGAACGAGTTCGATCGCAGTCCGCCGAAGGTGGTGATCTGGGCGGGCAGGGCCATTCCTGGCGACTACGGGCGTTTCGCGCCCGTCGTTTTCGCCCACGCAGCCAAAGGCGACGTGCTCGCCATCGGGATTCTGGAGCAGGCCGCCGCCGAGGCGACCATGCTGATCCGCAGGCTGCTCGAGCTTGGCGCGCCGCGGGTGGCGATGATCGGCTCGATCTTCCCGCGACTGCGCCCGTGGTTCGCGCCGGAAATCCGCACGCGCCTGATCGAGCCTCCGGGCGATGCGCTCGACGGCGCCATCCTCATGGCGCAGCGCGCGCTGAAGGGCATCGGCACAGGACGCTCGTGAGACTGAGCGGAGCGCGACGGCAACCCCCGCGCTCTTTCAGTCGAGGTAGCCGAAGTAGGCCATCTCCTTGCGGTGGTGCTCGACGATTGCCTGGGCCTGCATCGAGGTCAGCTTGTCGCGCCAGCCGCCGGACTTGCCGCTGACGAAGAAACGCTCGGCGCGCGGCGAGCGCTCGCGGAAACCGCCCTGGTCTTCCTGCCGCTTGAGCTGTTCGAAGGACGAAAGCTCGATCGCCTCCAGCAACGTGGCTTCCTTCGGCTCGCTGCCGAGGTGGCGCAGGATCGCCGAGAACGATTCCACGGGCTTCGCCAGCATGTCCTCGTAGCGGACGACCAGCACCGAACGGTTGGGTTCGACCCCCCAGCTATCGACGTGCTCGCTCCAGCTGCCCCAGATCTCGAAGGCGGTCTCCTTCTCGTTCTCCGTCGCGAATGCCGGCGTCCGCATGACCTCGATCGCCTCGTCGATGGTGCTGCCGATGTGCTGGGCCAGCGAAGGCACGACGTCGCGCGGGTCGCGCACGATGTAGACGCCGCCGGCGGACACCGCGAGGTTGATCGTCGGCATGCCGTCGAGTTCGCCGAGCAGATTGTGCGTCTTGAGGAAGACGATGCCGTCGATGCGCTCGGCGACGGCGAGTTGCACCTGGGCGCGCACGCTCATCACTTCCAGCCGCGAGGCCTGCGCCAGCGGCTTCTCCAGCAGGCGCTCGAACAGCCCGTAAAGCTTCGATTCGTAGCCGCTGGACCGGTCGAGCTTGTTCAGCTCGTCGTCCTCGCGCGGCGCGCCGGAGAGGATGCGGCTGTAGTGGTAGAGGAAGATGCGCAGCCAGGTGTTGCCCGACTTCGGATAGGAGGCCAGCCAGACGATTCCCCTCGGCTTCTTCGGGTCGATGTTGATCATGGGTTCCACAAGGCTTCGCTGCCGCGCGGCGGACCATAGCCGAAGTGGGGCCGGGAAAGGCAATAGGCAGGGAAATTCGCAGGCGGACTACGGCAGATAGCCGAAACGCTTCATTTCCGTCTGGTTGACGGCGACGATCGCGGCGATCTGCTCGCCGGTCAGCCGCTCGCGCCACGTGCCGGCCCTGCCGCTGTGGAAGAAACGCTCGGTCCGGGCCGGCCGTTCGACGAAGCCGGTCTTGGCTTCCTCGCCCTGCAGACGCGAAAAAGAGGAAAGGTCGATTGCCTCGCGAATCTGGTGCGGGGTGGCGCCGAGGCTGAGGTGACGGACAACGGAGGTGAAGGCGCGGAGCGGATTTGCCAGCATGTCCTCGTAGCGCAACACGAGCAGCGTGCCGCCGGGCTCCGAGGTCCAGCTCCAGACGTGCTGGCTCCAGTTGCCCCAGATCTCTCCGGCTCCCTCGGCGCTGCTGTCCGTGCAGTAGCCGGTGCGGTTCAGCACGTCGACCGCGTTCTGGATGCTCGAGCCAAGATGATTGGCGAGCGACGGCGCCACGTCACGCGGATCGCGTACGACGTAGATAGCGCCGAGCGAGGCTTCGGGGTTGACCGTCGGCATGCCGTGAATATGGCCGAGCAGGTTGTGGGTCTTGACCAGGGCGACGCCAGGGGTGGACCGCTGGATGGCGGCATGCACGCGCGGGCGCACCTGCATGACCTCCGCCAGGCTCGCGCCCGTCAGCGGCTTGCCGAGCAGCTGCTCGAACAGCGCGACCCGCCGCGTCTCATAAGTGCTGGCGCGCTCCAGGCGATTGAGTTCGCCCTCCTCGCGCGGGTGGCCGCCGAGAATGCGCAGCAACTGGTAGAGGAAAACCCGAAGCCAGGTGTTCCCCGATTTGGGATATGACGCGAGCCAAACTATTCCCCGCCGGGCTCGCGGATCCATGCCGCTCAATGTCGTTGCGACGCAAATGCCCGCCGTGTCGCCGACGACGGAGTGGGCGCGATGCAGCTGAGAAGCTAGGACAGGAAAAAGCGAAAACTAGGCGGCTGCGGCAGAAAGCGCTGCGACCAATTCGTCCACCACCTCGGCCACCATGTCCGGGTCGTCGTGTTCGGCCATGATGCGGATGACCGGCTCGGTGCCGGAAGCGCGCACGACCAGCCGGCCGTTGGCGCCAAGGCGCTGATTCACCTGCTCGATCAGCGCCCGCACGCCGGCGTTTTCCAGCGGGCGGCCGCCGGCGGTGCGCACGTTCTTCAGCACCTGCGGAACCGGGTCGAAGCGATGGCACACCTCGCTCACGGGGCGGTTCAGCGTCTTCACCACCGCCAGCAGCTGGAGGGCGGCCACCAGGCCGTCGCCGGTGGTGGTGAAATCCGTCATGATGATGTGACCGGATTGCTCGCCGCCCAGATTGAAGCCATGGTCCAGCATCGCCTCGATGACATAGCGGTCGCCAACTGGCGTGCGCACGACGGCGAGGCCGAGACCCTCCATGAAGCGCTGCAGGCCGAGGTTGGACATCACCGTCACGGCGACGCCGGGCTTGGCCATCCTTCCGTCCGCCATCCACGATTCCGCGATCGCCGCCATCAACTGGTCGCCATCGACGACCTCGCCCTTTTCGTCGACCACGACGACACGGTCGGCGTCGCCATCGAGCGCAATGCCGATGTCGGCGCCCGATTCGATGACCTTGGCGGCCAGCGCATCGGGCGCGGTCGAGCCGACGCCGGCGTTGATGTTGAAGCCGTCAGGCTTGACGCCGATGGCGATGACGTCGGCGCCAAGCTCCCAGAGCGCGGCGGGGGCGACCTTGTAACCGGCGCCATGGGCGCAATCGACGACGACGCGCAGCCCGGAAAGGGACAGGTCGCGGGCGAGCGTGCGCTTGGCGAACTCGATGTAGCGATCCTGGACGCCATCGATGCGCTGGGCGCGGCCGAGCGCGTCGGGCGCGGCCAGCCGCGAGCTCAGGTCGTTGTCGATGAGCTCCTCGATGCCGGTCTCGACCGCGTCGGAGAGCTTGTAGCCGTCGGGGCCGAACAGCTTGATGCCGTTGTCGGCATACTTGTTGTGCGAGGCCGAGATCATGACGCCGAGATCGCAGCGCATCGACCGCGTCAGCATGGCGATTCCCGGCGTCGGTATCGGGCCGGTGAGCAGCACATCCATGCCGACCGACAGGAAGCCGGAAGTCAGCGCATTCTCGATCATGTAACTGGAAAGGCGCGTGTCCTTGCCGATGACGACGCGGTGGCGGTGGTCGCCGCGCTGGAACACCAGCCCGGCGGCCATGCCGACCCGAAGCGCCAGGTCGGCGGTTATCGGAAAGGAGTTTGCCTGACCGCGAATGCCGTCGGTGCCGAAGTACTTGCGTGTGCGGGTCAAATCGCGCCAATCCCCCGAATCATCGCCATTTTTACCGCGAACCGCCGTCGGGCCGAGTGAAAAATGGCGACTATTGGCAATCCGGCGTGAGTGCTGCCCGCAAAGCCTCTGGAATCCTGCTTCCGGCGCTGCCAATCACAGGATAATGTCTGCGCAGGGGGGCCTACGAGAAACGCAGGCTCATGCATCAACAGTTGGCTGTGGGTTCGGGTGGGCTGCTCCCCGGGCCTGACAGTGGGTATGCGGCGCTCTACCGGCTGACGGACCGGCTGTACCGGGCGCGCAACCTCGCCGACGTCTATGACGCGGCGCTGGATACCATCGTCGAGGGGCTCGGCTGCGGGCGCGCCTCCGTGCTGTTGTTCGATGAAACCGGCGTCATGCGGTTCGTCGCCTGGCGCGGGCTGTCGCAGCAGTATCGCGAGCGCCTTGCCGGCCACTCGCCGTGGAAGCCGGGCGACCTCGAGCCGCAGCCGATCTTTGTCGAAGACATCGAGGCCGCCGCGGAGCCGGACTGGGTGAAAGCCGCGATTCGTGCCGAAGGAATACGCGGCCTCGGCTTCATTCCGCTCCTGGCGCAGGGCCGCGTCATCGGCAAGTTCATGACCTACTACGAGCACCCGCACGCCTTCGATGACGAAGAGATCGAGATCGCCGTGGCCATCGCCCGGCAGATCGGCTTCAGCCTCGAGCGCGTGCGTGCCGAGGAGGCGCGGCTGCGCGCCGAAGAGGATCTGCGCGAGTCGGAGGAGCGCTTCCGCCTGATGGCCGAGCAGGCACCGGTGATGATCTGGATCAGCGATGCCAACGGCAAATGCCAGCACCTCAACACCATGCTGCGCACGTTCTGGAACGTGTCGGCGGAAGGGCTGGCCGACTTCGACTGGACGTCGACCATGCATCCCGAGGACGCACCGCGCATCGGACAGGCGATGATGAACGCCATCGTCGAACAGAAAAGCGTGCGCGTCGTCGGCCGCTATCTCAACAACCACGGCGAATACCGCTTCCTGCAGACCGACGCGCGCCCGAATTTCTCCGCCCGCGGCGTCTTCCGCGGCATGATTGGCGTCAACGTCGACATTACCGAGCGGGAAGAGGCCGACGCTCAGCGCGAGCTGCTGCTGGCCGAGCTCAATCACCGCGTCAAGAACACGCTGGCCGTGGTGCAGGCGATCGCCCACCAGACCTTCAAGGGCGTCGCCGATGCTGCCAGCCGGGGCGCATTCGAGGCCCGTCTCGCGGCGCTCGCCGGGGCGCATAACCTGCTTACGCAGGCGAACTGGGAATCGGCGTCGCTGAAGCAGATCGCTGCCGATGCCTTCATCGGCATGCGCGGTGGAGAGCGCGTCGCGATCTCGGGACCGGAGGTGCGGCTGAAGCCGAAAGAGGCGCTCGCCGTGGCCATGGCGCTGCACGAGCTGTGCACCAACGCCGTCAAGTACGGCGCGCTGTCGACGGACACCGGCCGGGTCATCGTCGAGTGGCGGCGCATGGACGGCGGCGAGCCGAAGCTGCAACTCACCTGGCGCGAGGAAGGCGGACCGCGGGTGTCGCCGCCGGAGCGGCGCGGTTTCGGGACGCACCTCATCGGGCGCACCCTGGCGGCCGATCTCGACGGCAGGGTCGACCTCGACTTCCGCCCGGAGGGTCTGGTGTGCACGATCGAGGCGCCGGCGTCGCGCGCGGAGAACGCCCTCGGGTGAGCGCGGTTGCCGGCAAGCGGGTGCTCGTCGTTGAGGACGAAGCGATGGTCGCCAGCATGGTCGAGGATATGCTCGTCCAGCTCGGTGCGCTGGTGGTCGGACCCGCGGCCAGCGTCGCGCGTGCGCTCGTGCTTTGCGAAACCGAAAGCGTCGATGCCGCCGTGCTCGACGTCAACGTGCGCGGCGAGATGATCGACGACGTGGCGGCGCTGCTTGCCGGCCGCGGCGTGCCGCTGGTGCTGGCGACGGGCTACGGCGCAAGCGTGGCGGACGCCTGGCCCGGCGCCCAGGTCATCGACAAACCCTATACGCGGGCCAAGCTCGACGCGGCCCTGACACTGGCGTTCGCCCCGCGCACATGACGGCAGACAAGTGATGGCAGATACCGAGGTGGTGCGCCTGGCGCGGCGTCTGGCGCGACTTCGTGCCCCGTCGACGGCCGAACGGGAGGGGCTGGCGAGGCTGCCGCTTTCGGTTTCCGAAGTGCCGGCCGGCTACCACGTCGCACGCCAGGGCGACCGGCCGAAACATGCCTGTCTGGTCGTCGAGGGCTTTGCGGCGATGCAGAAAATTACCGCCGACGGACGCCGGCAGATCCTGTCGTTCTGTATTCCGGGCGATGTCCCGGATCTCCAGTCCTTCCACCTCGGGGTTATGGACTGCGGCCTGGCCACGCTGACGCGTGCCGTGCTGGCATTCATCCCTCACGCCGCCTTGCGCGAGACCATCCATCAATTTCCCGGGCTCGGCGAAATGCTGTGGCATCTGACCCTGGTCGATGCCTCCATCTATCGCGAGTGGATCGCCAACATCGGCCAACGGGAAGCGCGGGCGCGCGTCGCCTGCATCCTGTGCGAGATCATGGTGCGCATGCAGGCGGCCGGCCTGGCGGACGGCCACCGCTGCTACTTCCCGATTACGCAGGTCGAGCTTGCCGATGCCACCGGCATCTCGGTCGTGCACATGAATCGCACGATGCAGTTTCTTCGCCAGGCCGGGTACGTGTCGCTCGCCGACGACGTGCTCACCGTCCTCGACTGGCCGCGGCTCAGCGCCCTGGCGACATTCGACCCCACCTACCTCCATCTCGAGCCGGCCGGCGACTAGCTGGAACAACGCCCCGCGCCTGTTGTTATGGCGCAAAGGTATCGGCGGGCTGGAGCATGCGTTTCTTCTTCGACACGGTCGTGGACGGCGAATTGGTCAAGGACAACGTCGGTACCGTTCTGCCCGACCTTGCGGCCGCTCGCAGAAAGGCGACCGAGGGCATGGCCAGCATGGCAAAGGAGGCCATCGTGCAGGGTGCCCGGACCGTTCAGGTGATCGTCCGGACCGATGATGACGTCGTGGCGCGGACGGAACTGAGGATCAGCTAGCGCCGGGTACCGGCCCGAAGGCGATCGACAGACCCATCGCCACGGCGATGCGTTCCACGCCGTCCTCGATGATCTTGCGTTCGATGTCGGGAAACTCCGCGGTGAGCTGGCCGGCAATCGCGGCAACACTGATTGTCAGGTCGCCGGCCTGGACGCGCTCGCGCAGCAGAGCCTGGGCACGCAGAATCATTTTCTCGGGAGGGTGAGTCGTGGACACGTCGGTTACCGGCGAAGCGGCGGCTGAAGGGGAAGATACGCCACCCTTGCCGCTTCGCGGCGCGTCTGTCCTTAACCTTTGATAAGCCCGCGTCCGGTCAGGTCGCTAGAGCAGGCTGCCCTGAGCGCCATCGTCGCCGCCGCGCTTGCGCTTCGGCGGCTGCGTCAACCCGTTGGAGACCGCCGCGACGTGGCCGTCGCCGAATTCGATGTCGAGCCGCTTGCCACGCGGAACGGCCGCAGCCGAGCGCACGGGTTCATCATCCACCGACACCAGCGCAAAACCGCGCGCCAGCACGCTGCGGTACGAGACGGCGTCGAGCAGCTTCGCTGCGGCTTCCAGCCGCGCCGACAGCCGGTCGATAACGCGCCGCGCCGCACTTTGCCCGCGGTTGTCGATCGCCGCCAGCCGCTCGACCGAGCGCGTCACCGCCGCCGTCAGCCCGCCGAGCGACAAGCGGCCGGCCGCGCGCTCGAAGGCGGCGCGATGGGCGCGTGCGTTGGCGGTGAGCGCAAGCCCGAGCCGGCCGGCAATCTCGTCGGCGCTCCGCCGCGCGGTGGCCAGCAGGTCCTCCGGCCGCGCCAGCATGCGTGCGGCGGCACGCAACTCCCGCTGCCCCGCCTCGACGCGCCGGAGGGCGGCGTAAGCCAGCCGCGCGTTCAGTCCGTCCACGGCCGCGACGAGTTCGGAGCGAACCGGCACGGCCATCTCGGCGGCAGCCGTCGGCGTTGGCGCGCGCTTGTCGGCCGCCATGTCGATGAGCGTGAAGTCGGTCTCGTGGCCGACCGCAGAGATCAGCGGGATCGCCGAGGCGGCCGCGGCGCGCACCACGATCTCCTCGTTGAAGCTCCACAGGTCCTCGAGGCTGCCGCCGCCGCGCGCCACGATGATGAGGTCGGGCCGTGGATAGCGCGGCCCGCCGGTGGGCAGGGCGTTGAAGCCGGCGATCGCCGCCGCCACTTCCGCCGCTGATGTCTCGCCCTGGACGCGCACCGGCCACACGACGACACGGGTCGGGAAGCGGTCGGCGAGGCGATGGAGGATATCGCGA
>DASZQY010000032.1:0-14258 GCA_035549395.1 Bauldia sp. | reverse complement strand
TACATGTTGCACATCGGCAGCGAAACGACCGCGATGCCGGCTTCGGCGACGCGATCCATGGTTGCTGAGGCTTCGCTTTCCGGCTGGACGGCGAGCGAACAGCAATGGCCGGCGACGATGCTGCCGGGAAAGTCGGTACGCAGCGCGACATCGGCGATGGCGCGGAAAGAGGCGGCGGTCGGGTCGCCAGTCTCGTCGACGTGGAAGTCGAGATCGAGGCCGCGGTTGGCGGCCCGCAGCATAAGGGTTTCCAGCGCGCGCTCCAGCTCCGGGATCATGAAGGTCACGGCGCCGAGGACGCCGCCATGTTCCGCAACGACGTCGATGAGGTCATCGGCGCCGTCGTTCAGGAATTCGTCGATGGTGACGAGGCATACCGCCTGCAGGTCCACCTTGCCGGCCCACTTCTCGCGCATCTCGGCGAACACTGGCCACGAGATGCGGTGTTGCGGTGGGCGCGAATCGATGTGCGTGCGGATCAGCGTCGTGCCGCCGGCGTAGGCCGAGCGCAGGGCGAAATCCATGCGCGCCGCGACGTCCCTTGCTTCCCAGCGCGTCGTGCGGTCCTCCTCGACCGCGTCGAGCGCGCCGTCGAAGGTTCCGTCGGGGTTCGGCTTGCGTGGCCAGATGTGGCCCTTGTCGAGGTGGGTGTGCATGTCGACGAAGCCGGGCCAGACCATGCCGCCGTCGAGGTCGAGCTTCGCGGCGCTCGTGCGCCGGCCCGGCGGGTCGATCCGCTCGATCGTCCCGTCCTTCACGGTGATGTCGGCGCTCACGAGGCCGTCGCCGTCGGCGGCCGCTGTGTAACCGTCAACAAGGACAGCCGGCAGCGTGGCGTTGGCGAGCACGTAGCGCGAAACGCGCGGAATTGCTGCGAAACCCTTCGCCATGCCGTCAGTTCTCGCGGCGGACCGCGCTCTCGTGCCACTTCCTGAGCAGCAGCCACGAGATCAGGCTGGTGACGCCGTAGATGGCGACTCCCGTCGCCGAGAGCAGGACCAGCGCGGCGAACAGGCGCGGGATGTTCAGCCGGTACTGCGCTTCGAGCAGTCGGAAGGCGAGCCCCGAACCCGCTCCCGACGAGCCGGCCGCGAATTCCGCCACCACCGCTGCGATCAGCGAGAGACCGCCGGCAATCTTGAGCCCGGCGAGGAAATAGGGCAGGGCGCCGGGCAGGCGGAGCAGCCACAGCGTCTGCCAGCGGCTGGCGCCGTACAGCTCGAACAGGTTGAGCAGATTATGGTCCGTCGATTTCAGGCCCTGCGTCGTGTTCGAGAGCACCGGGAAGAAGGCGACCAGGAAGGCGCAGATGAGCAGCGCGATCTGCGTCGTCGGCGTGTAGATGAGGATGAGCGGGGCGATGGCGACGATCGGTGTCACCTGGAGAATCACGGCGTATGGATAAAACGCGAGCTCGATCCAGCGCGACTGCACGAGCAGGATCGCGAGCGCGCCGCCGCCGACCAGCGCCAGGGCGAGCGACGTGAAGGTAATCTTCAGCGTCACCAGCAACGCCGGCAGCAGGATCGGCCAGTCGGTCGCCAGCGACTGGATGATGCGCGACGGAGCCGGCAGGATGTATGGCGGGACATGGGCCAGCGTCGTCCACACCTGCCAGATGACCAGCACGATGGCCAGCATCACGGTCGGTACGATGATGCGCAGCGCGCGCACGCCGGCCGTCTCACGGAAGCCGGCTTCGGGCACGGCTTCCGCCGCCTCGCGGTTCTGACGCTCCCCGGCGGCCGCGATCGCGCTCATGTCTCGCCCGCCGCCATGGCCGCATGCAGGGCGTCGGAGGTCAGGCGGCAATAGTCGCCATACTCCGGCGAGGTGCGGAACTCCTCGCTGCGTGGATAGGGCGCGCCGATGGTCAGCTCGCGGAACACGCGCCCGGGCCGTGGCGCCATCACCACGATGCGCTCGGACAGGTAGACCGACTCGAACACCGAATGGGTCACAAAGATCACGGTCCAGCCGAATTGCTCCCACAACTCGAGCAGGTCGTTGTTCAGCTTGAAGCGCGTGATCTCGTCCAGGGCCGCGAACGGCTCGTCCATCAACAGCAGCTTCGGCTTGGTGACCAGCGCGCGTGCGATCGATACGCGCATCTTCATGCCGCCGGAGAGCTCGCGCGGATAGGCGTCGGCGAAGGATTCCAGCCCAACCATGGCGAGCGCCTCCATGATCTGGTCGCGCGCAGTCCGCTGCGACATGCCCTTCAGCCGCAGCGGCAGCCAGACATTGGCGGCGACGGTTGCCCACGGCATCAGCGTCGGCTCCTGGAAGACGAAGCCGATCTCGCGCTCCGGCTTGCCACGCGCATCGTGCGTCGCGCCGGGCCATTCGATCGCCCCGGAGCTGGGCTCGCCGAGGCCGGCGATGATGCGCAGCGCCGTCGACTTGCCGCACCCGGAGGGGCCGAGCAGGCTGATGAATTCGCCGGCGCCGACGTCCAGCGACATGTCCTTCAGCGCCAGCGTGCCGTTGGAGAAGGTCTTGGATATCCCGCGAAGCGAGACGAGCGAGCGCGCGCCGGCCGGGGCAGGCATCCGGCGCTGGCCGGCAGCGGCTGCGGTTGCGGTCGCGTCAGTCACAAGGCTCGTCCTTCACAAAACAGAGGGCCGGCGGATGGCTCCGCCAGCCCCTCGGTCGCAAGGTGCCGGCTACTTCGCCAGCTCCATCCCGACCTTCTTACACACGAATTCCGTCGTGTAGTACTTGGACAGGTCGAGATTGGCGGCGATGACGTTCGCCTTGACCATCTTGTCGTAGAAGTCCTTGACCGTGGCGTCGCTCATGCAGCCGATGCCGCCGGTCAGCGCCTCGCCGGAGACCACCAGCCCCGAGTCCTTCATCGTCTTGATCGAGAAGGCGATCTGGTCGTCGGTCATGTCCGGGTTGTCTTTCTTGATCAGCGCATTGGCGGCGGTGTTGTCGCCGTAAAGATAATTGTACCAGCCGATTGTGCTGGCATCGACGAAGCGCTGCACCACGTCCTTGTGGGCGGCGAGGTAGTCGGACGTGGTCTCGATCATGGTCGAGTAGGTGGTCCAGCCGTTGTCGGCGAGCAGGAACACTTTCGGCTCGAATCCGCCGTCGGCGTGGATAACGGCGTAGGGCTCCGACGTAGCGTAACCCTGCTGGCCCGACATCTTGTCGGCAATGAACGGACCGGGATTGAAGTTGTACGGTTTGAACTGCTCGTCCTTGAAGCCCGGATAGGCCGACTTCATCCACGCGAAATCGCTGACGAAGAAGTCCTTGCCCATGAACAGCGTCGGCAGCTTGGCGAGATCGGCGAACGTGTCGACGCCGGCATCGGGATGCGCCATCAGGATCTGGGGGTCCTTCTGGAACATGGCTGCGACCTCGACCAGCGGCACGCCCTGCGCCGCCGCATTGAACGGCTCGAGCAGATTGCCCGCCATGTAGAAGGTCACCTTGCCGGCCAGTTCGAGCTGGCGGTTCGCGGCCTGCGGCCCGCCTTGAACGATGGTGACGTGCAGGCCGTACTTCTCGTACGTGCCGTCGGCGACCGCCTGATAGAAACCGCCGTGCTCCGCTTCGGCCAGCCAGTTGGTGCCGAAGGAAACCTCGTCGAGGGCGAACGCCGGTCCGGCGAGCGCCAGCGCCGTCGCCCCCGCCGCCAGCGCCATCGTCAGGTGCTTGATTGTGGTCATGTTTTTTCTCCGCCTCCATGGCGTGGCAGGGGAGTTAGCATTCATCGCCACGCGTTCCTCTGGACCCCGGTGCCGCTCCCCGGGCGGCCCCGCAACGCATTCGATGGTGGTCGCAAGACGTATGCCACGGCGGCGCGCACGGTGCGGCCCGCCAGGTCTCCCTTCCGGCGCACTTTAGGGCATGGCGGTTGCACAAGAAAGCAGCAGTCCCGCGAGCGGCCGATGGCCGCTTGCAACCGCGCCGGCGGCAATCGTAGCGTGGGTGTCTGAACAGGGGGCGGCCAGCTACAAGAATGATGCGTGCGCTCAATCCGGCGGCCATCCGCGCGCCTTTTGGCCGTTACAGCCACGGTGTGGCGGTTCCGGCGGGGGCGCGGCTGGTCTTCTGCTCCGGCCAGCTCGGCCTGAAGCCGGGCGACATGCTGCCGCCGACGGTGGAGGGACAGGCGGAGGTCTGCTTCCAGAACATCGCCGCGATTCTCGCCGAAGACGGCATGACCCTTGCCGATATCGTGCGCATCAATGCCTACGTCACCCGGCGGGAGCATATGCGTGCCTACATGAGCGTCCGCGATCGCTATGTCTCGGAGCCGTTGCCCGCCTCGACGCTGATGGTGGTGGCCGGCTTTACGCGCGAGGAATTCCTGGTCGAAGTCGAAGCCGTCGCGGCGAAGGTGCCATGACGACGCTCCACATTCTCCTGCCACTGGCCGCGGCGTGGGCGCTCGCCGTCGTGCTGCCCGGCCCGAACTTCCTCGTCATCGTGTGGACTGCGGCGGCGCGGGGCCGTCGCCCGGCGCTGGCGGCCGCGCTCGGCGTGCTGACCGGTGCGCTGTTCTGGATCGCGGCCGGCCTGTTCGGCCTCAAGGTGTTGTTCGCCGCGCTGCCGGTCGCCGGCACGGCAATCCGGTTACTCGGGGCGGCATATATCGTCTGGTTCGGATTGCAGATGCTCTTGCGCCCGGACCGCGCAGGCGGTGCTTCCACCGGCGCCGGCATGGCCGCTTACCGCTCGGGCCTGGCCACGACATTGTCGAACCCCAAGTCGGCAGCGGTTGCTGCGTCGCTGCTTGCGGCGGGGTTGCCTGCCGACGCTTCCCCCGGACTCGGCGGCGAAGCGTTCGTCATGCTCATCGCAATCTCGAGCTGCTGGTATCTCGGCGTCGCGCTTATCGGCTCGCTGCCGCCGCTCGTCGCGCGCCTTATGGCTGCCCGCCGCCGCCTGTCGCAGGTCGCCGGCGTCGTCTTCATCCTCTTCGGCCTCAGGCTGGCGGTAGAACCCTAGGACGTTTCCGATGCGCCAATGGATCAAGAACCCGCTCGCCATCCTGGCCGACAATGCCGGCGGCGGTGTCGTCGTCGAGGACGGCAGGATCGTGGCGCTGGTCGCCGCGGGGAAGACACCGGATGGCCCGATCGACGAGACATTCGACGCCTCGCGCCACGTCGTCATCCCAGGGCTCATCAACACCCACCATCACTTCTTCCAGACGCTGACGCGCGCCCATCCCGCCGCGATCAACAAGGAACTATTTCCCTGGCTGAAGTCGCTTTATCCGATCTGGGCGAAGAACGTTAAGCCGGAAGCGTTTCGCCAGGCGACGCGCCTCGCGCTGACGGAGTTGCTGCTCTCGGGCTGCACCTGCTCGTCCGACCACCACTACCTCTATCCGGCCGGTCTCGAGTCGGCGATGGACATACAGGCCGAGGAAGCGACGGCGCTCGGCGTGCGCATGACGCTGAACCGCGGCTCGATGAACCTGTCGGAGAAGGACGGTGGCCTGCCGCCGGATACGGTCGTGCAGGACGAGGACACGATCCTCGCCGATTGCGAGCGCGTGCTTGGCCGCTATCACGACGCCGCGGAGGGCTCCATGCTGCAGGTGGCGCTGGCGCCGTGCGCGCCGTTCAACGTCACCAAGCGGCTGATGGTCGACAGTGTCGCGCTGGCCGAGAAATACAATTGCCGCCTCCACACCCACCTTGGCGAGACCCACGATGAGGACGAGTACTGCCTGTCCAATTTCGGCATCCGCCCGGTGGATTATCTCGAGGAGTGCGGCTGGCTGACCGATCGCGTCTGGCTGGCGCACGGCATCCACTTCACCGACGACGAAGTGCATCGTCTCGGCCGGCATCACGTCGGGGTGTGCCATTGCCCGACCTCCAACATGACGCTGGCTTCGGGCCAGTGCCGCACGAAGGAACTGGAGGCTGCCGGCAGTCCGATCGGTCTTGGCGTCGATGGCTCTGCCTCCAACGACAACTCCAACCTCATGGAGGGCGTGCGCCACGCGCTGATGCTGAACCGGCTTACCTATAACGCCGCATCGGTGACGCATTTCGACACGTTGCGCTGGGCGACCGCCGGCTCGGCGAAGTGTATCGGCCGCGACGACATCGGCACGATCGGCGTCGGCAAGCAGGCCGATCTCGCCATGTACACGCTGGACGAGCTGCGCTTTTCCGGCGCCGGCGATCCGCTGGCCGCGATCGTGCTCTGCGGCGCCTACGCCGCCGACCGCGTCATGGTGAAGGGCGCGTGGAAGGTTGTGGACCGCAACCCCGTCGGCATGGACATCGCGAAGCTCAGGGCCGAGCACGGCGCCGCGGCCAAGGCTTTCCTAGCGGCGCTGTAAGCAGATTGTATATGCAATCTGCTTGACGTGCGGTTGCATCGGTATCAGATAGAGGGGAGCCGTGAGGATCGTCTGGGATGAGCCGAAGCGTCTCGCGAATGTCGATAAGCACGGATTTGACTTCGCCGGTATTGACGATTTCGGGTGGGAGAACGCGCTCATAACGCCCACCTACGCACGGCGCTTCAAGGCGATCGGGCTGTTTCGAGACCGCATCATCATCGTGATTTACGCGCGGCTTGGCGACGAAGCGATTTCGATCATCGGTATGCGCCGGGCAAGCGACAGGGAGCGGCAGCAGTATGAAGAAAGATAGCAGAGGCTACACGGCCGCCGACATGAAGGTCGTGTCAGAGAAGCATGAATGGACGAAAGAGGATTTTCGTCGTGCCCGGCCGGCGCGCGAGATGCTGCCGAAGAGCTTCTTCGATGCACTGGAAGCACGTCGGGCGCGCGGCAAGCAGAAGGCACCGACCAAGGAGCAGGTGTCGCTGAGACTCGATCCTGATGTGCTGGCCAGGTTCCGCGCCGGTGGTCCCGGCTGGCAGGGGCGCATGAACGCGGCGTTGCGCAAAGCCGCCGGCCTGAAGTAACCGCCGTTATCTCGTCGCTGCCGCGACGATCGCTGCTGCCGTTCGCGCGCTGTCGTCGCCGGCCACAGTCAGCGCGTCGCTTTCTTCAAAGTGGAGCAGGGGGCGCTTCGATGCGCCACCGGTCAGCGTCACCGGCACGAAGCGGGCGCTGCGGCTGTGCGCCGTTGCCCGCACGGTGCGATAGACGCCGACGTCGGCGGGAATGTCGAAGCCGGCGTGCGTGAAAACGAAGCTCCAGTCTTTCGGCGACGCGCTCTCGATCGTGCGCAGCACGGCGCCACGGACCGCATCGACCTCGGCCCAGACGGAGTCGGGCAGGGTGGCCGGGTCGGCATGGTCGATGACGTTGAAGATCGGGGCGTAGAGCGCCTGGCTGTCCACGATCCGCGCCCCGGTCGCGGCGGCGATCGCCTGGGCGACGGCCAGCCGCGCCGCCGGGCTATGGCCGATGAGGTAGATCACGGTATTGTTCATGGCGTTGCTCCCGGCCTAGTTTCGGCTGCGTGAGGCCTCACGGACAAGCACCCATGCTCCCCAGGCGATACTGGCCCGAAATGACCACCCGCGATTTCGCGGACGGCGACGCGTCGCGCTGGATCGCGGTGCTGCCCGTCGCGGCAATAGAGCAGCACGGGCCGCATCTGCCGGTCTATACCGACACCTGCATCGCCGAGGGCATGGTCAGGCGCGTCATAGAGCTGTTGCCGGACGATCTGCCGGTCACCTTCCTCCCGGTGCAGGCCGTCGGCAAGTCGAACGAGCACATCTCGTCGCCGGGCACCGTGACCTCGACCTGGGAAACGACGACCAGGCTGTGGCTGGAGATCGGCGACAGTGTGTACCGCGCCGGGCTGCGCAAGCTCATCGTCGTCAACTCTCACGGCGGCAACGTCCCGATGATCGACATCGTCACGCGCGAATTGCGCGTTCGCCACGACATGTTGGCGGTTGGCACGGCGTGGTCGCGGTTCGGCTATCCGGAAAGCGTCGCCACCGCCGAGGAATCGGCTTTCGGCATCCACGGCGGCGATTACGAAACCTCCGAGATGCTGCATTTCCGGCCGGACCTGGTGAAGATGGAGCTCGCCGAAGACTTCCGCTCGGCGCAGCAGTCATTCGTGCGCGAGTTCAAGCATCTGCGCGCCCATGGCCAGCACCAGTTCGGCTGGAAGGCGCAGGACCTCAACCCGAAGGGCACCGTCGGCAACGCCGCACGCGCGACGGCGGAAAAGGGCAGGGCGATTGTCGATCATCAGGCGCGTGGCTTCGTCGAACTGTGCGCCGATGTGCACGCTTTCGATCCGGCGCGCTTGTGGCGGCCCGGCTGAGGCGTCGGTCACACCGGGCCGCGGCGGGCGATGACAGGCCGCAAGGGCCGCGATAAAAGTGCCACCCTGCGGGCGCCGGGAATCACACGACGAGGGGATGATGCGTTTTGCAATTTCGACGGCGCTGGCAGCGGCGCTGGCTCTGATTATTGTGCCGGCCGCCCAGGCAAAGCAGCTAACGTTCTGCAACGACGCGCCGGCGGAGGGTTTCGATCCGGCGCTGTACACCGCCGGTGCGACCCTCGACGCTTCCTCGCAGGCCTTCTACGACCGCCTGGTCGAGTTTGCGCCAGGCTCCACCGCCATCGTGCCCGGGCTCGCGACGAGCTGGGACGTGTCGCCGGACGGCAAGCAGTACACCTTCCATCTTCGCGACGGCGTCGCCTTCGCTGCGGGCATCGGGTTTGCGCCGACGCGGCCGCTCAACGCCGATGACGTCGTCTTCAGCCTCACCCGCCAATTCGACCCGAAGAATCCTTATTTCTCCTATGCTGGCGGGACATGGCCGTACTACTCGGCGCTCGGCCTCAACGTGCTCGTCAAATCGGTGGTCAAGGTTGATGCCGCCACGGTACGGATCACGCTGACCCGCCCGGATCCTTCGATCCTTGGCGATCTCGCCATGGATTTCGCCTCTATCCTGTCCAAGGAATATGCGGACTCCCTGATAAAGGCGAAGACGCCGGACCTGCTCAACACCGTCCCAGTCGGCACCGGCCCGTTCATCTTCTCGCGTAACGATGGCGGCCGCGTCGTCACCGTCGCCAACCTCGGCTACTGGGACGGCGCTCCGAAAATCGACGGCGTCACCTTCCTGCCCGTCGCCGACCCGGCGGAGCGGCTGGCCAGGCTCAAGTCGGGCGCATGCGATGTCGCCGCCGAGCCCGACGCCGCCACACTGAAAGAGGCGCAGTCCGATCCCGATCTCACCCTCGCCACCGCCGAGCGGGCCGATGTCGTGACGCTGGCCTTCAACACGACCGTGCCGCCCTTCAACGATCCGCGCGTGCGCCAGGCGCTGGGGCAGGCCATCGATCGGCAGGCGATCGTCGACGCCGTCTACGGCGGGACGGCGTCGCCGGCAAAGGCGCTGCTTCCGTCGACCATGGCCGGCACCAACGGCGAAGCCGCGGCCGACGAGACCTACGATGTCGACGGGGCAAAGCAACTGCTGGCCGCCGCCGGCGTCAGCAATCTCAAGCTCAAGCTGCTCGCCACGAAGGCGCCCCGGCCCTACAGCCCCGATCTCGCCGCCACCGCCACTCTCATCGCGGCAGATTTCGCCAAGGTCGGCGTCGACGCCACCGTCGAATTGCCGGATACGCTTGGCGAATATCTTCGTCAGTCGAGCGACAAGAAGCGCGATGGCGCCGTGCTCATCGGCTGGACGAGCGACAATGGCGATGCCGCCTCGTTTCTGGCGCTGCTGCTTTCCTGCGATGCGGTCGGCAAATCGAACCGGGCGCAATGGTGCGATGCCGATTTCGACAAGGCGATCACGGCGGCCCGGGCGGCGACCGACCCGATGGCGGAGTTCGCCGGGCTCAACGAGGCGCAGACGATCGCCGCCCGCGAAGTGCCGCTGACGGCCCTTGTTCATACTTTGTCGATCGTCCCGATGCGCAAGGCGGTCAGCGGCGTTGTCGCCGATCCGCTCGGCCGTCACAATTTCGCGAAAGCCGATATCTCGCCCTAGTCCGGCCGACCGGAAACCTGCGGAAACTGCGCATGCCGGCGACCAATGCGGCGGCGCAGCGGCATTTTACGGCTTGCTTTCAGCCACAGCCTGCGGTCGATTGAACACAACCCTCCCGGGGCTGGCCCGCAGGGACCGCGGGATCCGGGGTTCAAGGGAAACGAACGGCCGCTGAAAGCGGCACCAGTTGGAGGACTGCATGAAAAGGACGCTGTATTACGCGGCTGCGGCCGTGCTCGCGCTTGGCATGGCTGCCGGCGCGAACGCCAAGACGCTGACTTATTGCGCGGAAGCCTCGCCCGAAGGCTTCGACCCGGCGCTGTACGAGGGCGGCAATACCCTGGACGCCGTGCTGCCGGTCTACGAGGGCCTGGTGAAGTTCAAGCCCGGCACCACCGAAGTTATCCCGGCGCTGGCCGAAAAGTGGGAAATTTCCCCGGATGGCCTGACCTACACGTTCCATCTCCGTCACGGCGTCAAGTTCGGCGCCACGGACTACTTCACGCCGACGCGCGACTTCAACGCCGATGACGTGGTGTTCTCGTTCCATCGCCAGATGGACGCCAACACGCCATGGAATCCGGAAGCGCCCAACGCCGTCTACCAGTACTGGGGCGACATGAGCATGCCGGACCAGGTCGTCGACATGGCCAAGGTCGACGACTACACGGTGAAGCTCACGCTGAAGCAGCCGAGCGCGCCGATGCTGGCGAACCTCGCCATGACGTTCGCGTCGATCGTCTCCAAGGAGTATGCCGACAAGCTGCAGGCCGCCAACCAGACGGCCAACATGGACCAGCAGCCGGTAGGCACCGGTCCGTTCGTGTTCGTCGGCTACAACAAGGATGCCGACATCCACTACAAGGCCAACCCCGATTACTGGGGTGACAAAGCCAAGATCGACAACTTGGTCTTCGCGATCACGACCGATGCCGCCACCCGCCTGCAGAAGCTGAAGGCCGGCGAGTGCGACGTGATGGTCAGCCCGAATCCGGCCGACGTCGCCGGCATCAAGGCCGATCCGAACCTCGCCACGCAGGAGCAGCAGGGCCTGAACATCGGCGCCCTGATGTACAACACCCAGCAGAAGCCGTTCGATAATCCCGATGTCCGCCACGCGCTCAACATGGCGATCGACAAGAAGGCGATCATCGACGCTGTGCTCCAGGGCCTCGGCCAGGCGGCGATCAACCCGATCCCGCCGACCATGTGGGGCTACAACAAGGACGTGCAGGACGATCCGTACGATCCGGCGGCGGCCAAGGCGGCGCTGGCGAAGGCGGGCGTCAAGGATCTGCACATGAAGATCTGGGCGATGCCGGTGGCCCGTCCGTACATGCCCGACGCCAAGACCGCCGCGACCATCATCCAGAAGAACTTCGCCGACGTCGGGGTTACCGCCGACATCTTCTCGGAGGACTGGAAGCAGTACCTCGCCGACTCCTCGCCGCACACGCATGACGGCGCGGTCATCATGGGCTGGACCGGCGACAACGGCGATCCGGACAACTTCCTGACGCCCAACCTCGGCTGCAATGCCGTCGATCACGGCAACCGCTCGGAATGGTGCAACAAGGACTTCGATGACCTGATCCGCAAGGCGGCCATCGAGACCGACCAGGCCAAGCGTGCCACGATGTACGAGCAGGCTCAGGTGATCTTCAAGAAGGACGCGCCGTGGGCGACGCTCGACCACTCGGTCGTCGTCATGGCGATGAGCAAGAAGGTCCAGAACTACGTCATCGACCCGTTCGGCCTGCATCACTTTGAGCAGGTCGGTCTGGCCGACTAGCGCACTTCACGCCAACGCGGCGCGGGGACCGTAGCGTCCCCGCGTTCGCTGCCCGAGGTCATGCTCCGCTTCCTGCTTCGCCGCCTGGCGCTGATCGTGCCGACGTTCATCGGCATCACGATCGTGTCTTTCGGGTTCATCCGCATGTTGCCCGCCGACCCCGTGGTCGCCATGTCGGGCGAACGCGGCATCAGCGACGAGCGCCACGCCCAGCTCATGCATCAGCTCGGCCTCGACCGGCCGATCTGGCAGCAGTATCTCGACTACGTCTGGGGGCTGCTGCACGGCGATTTCGGCTACTCCATCTTCAATCACCGGCCGATCGGCGAATCGTTCGCCATTCTCTTTCCGGCGACCATCGAGCTCTCGCTCGCCGCCATCGTCTTCGCCATCGTCATCGGCATTCCGCTCGGCGTCATCGCCGCCGTGCGCCGCGGCAAGCTGGTCGATCAGCTCGCCATGGGCGGCGCGCTCGTCGGCTACTCCATGCCGATCTTCTGGTGGGGGCTGCTGCTCATCATCGTCTTTTCCGGCATCCTGCACTGGACGCCGGTGTCCGGCCGCATCAGCTCGGATTTCTTCATCAAGCCGGTGACCGGCTTTATGCTCATCGACAGCTGGCGCTCCGGCCAGGCCGGCGCCTTCGCCTCGGCGGTCTCGCATCTCATCCTGCCGGCGATCGTGCTCGGCACCATCCCGCTCGCCGTCATCGCGCGCCAGACGCGTTCCGCCATGCTCGAGGTGCTGGGCGAGGATTACGTCCGCACGGCGCGCGCCAAGGGCCTGCCGGCGTGGCGTGTGATCGGCATCCACGCCCTGCGCAACGCGCTCATTCCGGTGGTCACCACTATCGGCCTCCAGGTCGGCTATCTGCTCGCCGGCGCCATCCTCACCGAATCGATCTTCTCGTGGCCGGGCGTCGGCAAGTGGATGGTCGATTCCATCGAGCAGCGCGACTATCCGGCGGTCCAGGGTGGCATGGTGCTGATCGCGCTGTTCGTCATGGTGGTGAACCTTCTCGTCGACGTGCTGTACAGCGTCGTGAACCCGCGCATCCGGCACGTTCGCTGACCATGGCCGATACCGCGCTCCCCGACCCGACGCCCGCAGAGCTCGCCACCGAGGAACGGGCGCCGCCGTCGGGACTGGCGGAGTTCTGGTATTATTTCCGCGAAAACCGCGGCGCGGTGATCGGCGCGGTTTTTCTCGTCTTCGTCATCCTCGTCGCCATCTTCGCGCCGCTCCTCGCCCCGCATGATCCCAACGACCAGGTGCCCTCGGCGCTGCTCGTGCCGCCGGCGTGGCAGCCGGGCGGCACCTGGACCTATCCGATCGGCACCGATTCGATCGGCCGCGACATGCTCTCGCGCCTGATCTACGGCTCGCGCTACTCGCTGTTCATCGGCGTCGTGGTGGTGGCGATCTCGCTGGCCGGCGGCATCATCCTCGGCCTCATCGCCGGCTTCGCCCGCGGCGCGATCGACACGATCATCATGCGGATCATGGATGTCATCCTGGCGTTCCCGAGCCTGCTGCTCGCGCTCGTGCTGGTCACCATTCTGGGGCCCGGGCTGACCAATGCGATGATCGCCATCGCCATCTCCTACCAGCCGCACTACGTCCGGTTGGCACGCGCCTCGGTGCTGGCGGAACGCTCCAAGGATTACGTCACGGCGGCCAAGGTCGCCGGCGCTTCGCTGCCGCGCCTCATGTTCATCACCATCCTCCCCAACATCATGGCGCCGCTCATCGTTCAGGCGGCGTTGTCCTTTTCCAATGCTATTCTCGATGCCGCGGCGCTCGGTTTTCTCGGCATGGGTGCGCAGCCGCCGACGCCGGAGTGGGGCACGATGCTCGCCGACGCCCGCCAGTTCATCCTGCGCGCCTGGTGGGTGGTCACCTTTCCCGGTCTTGCCATCCTGTTCGCCGTGCTGGCCATCAATCTGGTCGGCGACGGCCTGCGCGATGCGCTCGACCCCAAGCTGAAACGGAGCTGAGGCATGCGGATAGCCATTCTACCCGTGCTGACGGCGCTCCTCCTGCCGGTCTCGGCCGGCGCCGCCAGCGTCCAGGACCAGGGGTTCTTCGACAGCCTGAACAAGCCGGGTGCCGTCGACGCAGCGGTGGCGCCGGGTCTGGTCACCGCCTCGCGCGTCGATCTCATCGTGGCGGCGCTGGAGAAGGCCGGATTCGACGTGAGCGTGGCGAAAAGCGAAAGCGGCGCGCCGCGGATCACCTCGACGGATACGGACCGGCCGTTTGCTATCGAGTTCTACGGCTGCAATGGCGGCTTCGATTGCGCCTACATCCAGTTCGTGTCGGCGTGGGACCTGCCCAAAGGGATCGACGCCGGCAAGATCGCGCAGTGGAACGGCGATCATGTCTGGGGCGTGGCGACGCGCGACGGCGACAATGACCCGGTGCTCGGGCTGTCGGTCGATCTCCGCGGTGGCGTCACACCGGTGAACTTCGCCGATACGGTCGGCCTGTGGGCCGATACGCTCGACGACTTCAAGGGCTACATCGG
>DASZQY010000031.1:0-4919 GCA_035549395.1 Bauldia sp. | reverse complement strand
GGCAATCGACCTACTGCCGGATATTTTCAACGATGCCGACTACTGGCAGCAGGCAGATATCGAGGACTTTGTCATCGCTGTCGAACTGATGAAGACGGTGGGGCGAGACGCGCGCACCGAACCCATGCGAACGGCATTCGGACGCTTTCAGGTTGCCCGCCTGGGGTTCGTGTTTGTGTCCGGGTCGGCCGCGACGACGCTGGAAGCGCTCGGCGCCGGCGTGCGGGGCTGCGGACTGCTTGGGCTCGCGGTCCAGTATCCGCAGGACGTTCTGCGTTACGTGCTCGGTTGCCAGACCGACGATGGCGCATTCGGCCGCGCGCCGCTGTCGCTGCCGGACATAGAGCAAACGCATACGGCATTGGCGATCTTCCACGCGCTCAAGCCCGCGCCGCGCTAGCCGGCGATACGCAAGGCAGCACCGATCCCCGTGAACGCGACGCCGGCAAGCGCGAGGGCCACGGTCCACATGGCTGCCGATCCCTCGAAACTTCTGGCGAGCAGGCCGCCGAGGGTTCCAAGAATGGCGATCGACGCGGCACATCCCAGCCATGGCGGCGACGGCAAGAGGATCGCGACGATGAGCGGAACGAACGCGCCGAGCACGCTGCATACAGCCGCCACGGAGGCGCCTTCGATCGCCTCCCACAGCACCTTGCGGCCGAGGTCGCTGTTCGCGAGCCGCCCGTGGCGGAGCACGTTGAGCTGGCGCTCGGCGCGATTGAGCCCGCTGCGAAGTTGCGCATAGTGCGCCAGAAAGAAAGCGACGACCGTGGTCAGTCCGGCCGCCAGGCTGACGCGCGCGACAAGGCCGAGGTCGACGTCACCACCGCCGTCCAGGATCTTCGCCGCGGTGATCGTGAGCGCGGTCAGGATGCCATCGACGATGCCGGCGACGACATCCAGCCGGACGCCGGGACGCCGCAACCAGGCGGTGGGCGTCATCGAGCGCGCGGAATGTTCTCAACCATCCGATCGCCAAAGACGAATTGGTCGAGACTGTGGACAGCCGCACCCGAACGCTCGATCGCCTGTCTGATCACGTCGAGGTCGAGGCCGCTGCCCTCAATCGTGACGTTCATGCCGACGGTCTCGACGTCGATCTCATTGACCGTGATGTTGCAGGCTTCGACGCCGGCACAGGCCGATATCGCTTCCGCGATATCGGGTATCGAAGGCCGGTCCGCCGCCTTGTCAACGTCCAGCACAATGCGACGAACGTTCATGTTGCATCTCAGGCCGACATCCGGTCGGGTTCGATCACGCGCGCCGGCCACGACACGATCGGATGATTGCCGATCAGCTCGCGCAGGGCCCGGATGACCGCAACGACGACCTCGGTGCGGTCGAAAAATTCGATGACCAGGGGCAGATCGACGGTAAGCCTGAGGATGTCGGAGGCGTGCACTTCCCCGGTATCGCCGGCACCGGCGATGCCGCGGAAAACGGTAACGCCGCGGACACGGTACTGATCGCGCAGCGCGGCAAGGATTTCCTGCATCAGGCTCTTGCGACGACCATGGTCTGCTTCGTGCAGGTAAACGCGGACAACCGTCACTTCTCCAAGTTCAGCCATCTCGGCCCTCACAGGTTTCTGGCGATGAACGCGCCGCTGAATGCACCGAGCAGGCCGAGCCCGACCGAAAGAGCGACATACAGCGTGGCCTTGAGGCGATCGCCCTGCTCCACCAGCAAGTAGGATTCCATGGCAAACGTCGAGAACGTCGTGTAGCCGCCGAGGAAGCCGGTCAGGATACCGGTGCGGAGCACCGGCGATATCGTCAGCCGCTCGAGCGTCTCAATGAACAAGAACCCCATCAGGAACGCCCCCAGCACGTTGATGGTGAGCGTGGCATACGGAAAATCCGAGCCGTAGATCGCCTGCACGAGCAAGGTCTGCGCGTATCTCGCCCAGCAGCCGAGCACGCCGAAGAATGCGATTGCGACGAAGTTCCACAACACGGCAGCCAGACCTCACACGAAGATGGACAGGGCGAGAATGATCACAAGCAGGATGCCGATGGTCGCCAGGTAGATGTTGAGATGCCCGGATTGCACGGCGCGGGCGCGCCGCGCCAAAGCGTCAACCAGACGCTCGATGGGAACAAAAAGAAGCGGACCGAAGATGGGCGCCACATCGTGCGTGAAGGTGAGCCGGCGGATGAAATACGGCCGGCCATTCGCACCTTCCGCAACGTCGCGCTCGACCTGCTCCTGCGGGCGATAGACGAAGCTGTAGAAGGTGCGGAGGGCGTTCGAGAAGGTCAGCGCCGTCGTTCGCGCCCGCTCTGGCGGCACGGGCTCGCCACCGTACCAGACGGGTGCCGCGCGCCACCTCCGCCGCGCGGCAAACACCAGCGCCAGCGGCAGCAGCGCCAGCAGCGGCATGGCAATGATGAGCTTGCTCGGCGAGATGAAGGCGAAGCTGGACGTGAGCGGCACGAGCAGCCAGCCATCGTGCATCAGGTCTGCGGCTGCGCCTGTGGAAAGGCCGTCGGCGCCGCCGGCGAGCGCGGTCAGCCAGACGGGCATGCCGACGGCAAGCACGAGCACCAGCAGGCCAAGACATCCGACCGACAGCGCGGTGGCGGGCGGCACCGGCTCGCGCGTCTTCACGCCATCGCCGAGCAGGCCGATGCCGAACGCCTTGAGGAACGTCGCAAATGCGATCGCCGCAGTGAGCGCAAGCCCGGCGCCAGCGAGCGCCGCGGTCAGCCGGCCAGGCAGGCCGACCAGATGGAAGCCCTGGAACACCGTCTGGAACAGGTACCATTCACTGACGAAGCCGGCCTGCGGCGGCATGGCGGCGAGGCTCATCGTGACAAACAGCGCGCCAACGCCGAACACGACCGGGCTGTGGGCGATGACGCCGCTTTGCGCCAGCGCATAGTTGCCGCGCGCGCGGAACACGCCGTCGGCGGCCAGAAAAAGGCCACCCTTGGCCAGCGCGTGGCCAGCGAGGTGGACGAGCGCCACGAGCAACGCCAGGGCCGAGAGATCGGCCAGCCCATCCTGGCGGAACATCAGCGCGATCCCGAGCAGGCAAACCGCGATCGACCCGTTTTCCGCCGACGAAAGACTGAGGAGCTCGCGCCACGCTTCCTGCTGGAAGGCATAAAGCGCAGTCAGGATCGTGCTGATCACGGCGACCGCGACGATAAAGATGCCGATGTATGATTCGTTTGCCCCGGCCGCGGGCGGCAGCCATTCGACCAGCCCGCGGGCGAGTGCAAAGAAGGCGGCGTTGAGGATGACGCCGGAAAGCAGAGCGCCGGTGGCGCCGCTGCCGGCGCCGTAGGCGCCCGGGAACCATTCGTAGAACGGCAGGAGCCCAAGCT
This sequence comes from Bauldia sp., assembly GCA_035549395.1. Taxonomy (GTDB): domain Bacteria; phylum Pseudomonadota; class Alphaproteobacteria; order Rhizobiales; family Kaistiaceae; genus DASZQY01. Next base: position 1,581 of record DASZQY010000031.1, on the reverse strand, counting down.
TGGCGCCGAAACCGACGAGCAGCATGAGCGCAGCGAAGCCGCGCGTCACCGTCGGCAGCGAGGCGCCGGCATGGGCGAAACCCGCGAACGCCCAATCGCCGGAGGCGTTGGCGAACACGATGAACGCCAGAACGAGAGCGACCGATCCGACCTCGAGCAGGGCCAACATGAAAAGCACCGGGCGGCCGCGCTCATCAGCAAGCCGCTCGCCGAGGATCATGAGCGCGCCGCCGAGACTCATGAGTTCCCACGCAACGAGGAAGGTCACGGCGTCCTGCATGCCGAAGACGCCGAGCGCGCCGACGAGGCTCATGGCTGCGCCGAATATCCAGGTGCGCTGATGCGACGACGGGGTGCCCAGCCAGCAGGCAAAAGCCGCCCCGACCAGGCCGAAGCCGAGCAGCCAAAGCGATGACGCCGACAGCGCAAAAGCAGCGCCGCCCGGCCCGATACCGAGCGGCGTCGTCACGGTCGATGTTCCGCCGGGAAGCGTGACCAGCGCCAGCAAGATGAGCGCCAGCGCGCCGAGGACGAGGAGCGCGCGCGCCAGCGGCAGAACCGCGCCGGTGAGAGCGAGGAGCGCGGCGAGCAACCACGCAGCGATGGCGATCGCGACGAGGATCATGGCGCCCCCCGCTCCCGACGCCCCGGCGTGCGGTCGAGGAACATGAGCAGGGCCTCGATGATCGCCGCGGGATTGGGCGGCGAACCCGGCAGATACAGATCGACCGGCAGGATGTCTTCCAGTCCGGTGCCGCCGGTATAGCCGCCGCCGGACAGCGCCCCGGACACCGCGCAGGTGCCGAAGGCCATCACCCAGCGCGGCTGCGGCATGGCTTCGTATGCCCGCAGCAGCGGCTCGCGCATCGCATACGTAACCGGGCCGGTCACCAGCAGCAGATCGGCGAAGCGCGGCGACGGCGTGAAGAAGATGCCGAGCCGGTGCAGATTGTAAAAAGGGTTGTTGAGCGCCTGCAGTTCCGACTCGCAGCCGTTGCAGGAGCCGGCATCGACGTGGCGGATGTGGAGGCTGCGACGAAAGCCCTGACGCGAAGCCGATGGCCCGGCGGCAGGTGGCGCGCTCGGGCGGGGCTGCATGAGTCGCGAACGGTCACGGACGCCGAATGCCCAATCGAACGATGCGGTCGCGGCCTCGTGCGGGCACGATTCGACACAGAGCTGACAGGCAACACAGCGCCCGTAGTCGACCGCAAGCCGATCGGCGCCCCGCGCGTCACGGGCGACCGTGATCGCCTGCGTCGGACAGGAGTCGGCACAGGCGCCACAGCCATCGCCGCAGCGATCGGCATCGAAATGCGGCATGCCGAGCACGCCTTCCTGGCCGTCTGCACCTCCCTCCTTCGGCCAAGCCGTCGTCGCCTTGCCTTCGACCAGCCCGAGAAGCGTCCAGATCGCCATCGCCCGCCAGCCCTACCGATCGCAGCCGGCAACGGTGAGGCCGAAGCTGGCCTCGTTGATGGCGTAGTCCATCATGTTGCTCTCGTGGACGGTGAACGGAAACACGCGCCAGTTCGAGAATGACGGCGACTTGATCTTGACGCGCGCGATGTGACCGGCGCC
>DASZQY010000030.1:0-1898 GCA_035549395.1 Bauldia sp. | reverse complement strand
GGCCTGCGAGGACAGCACGTCCATGGATTGCGCGCGGGTGATGCGCGGCATGAACTCCATGGCGAAGGCCGTGACGTTGGCGGCGGCGAGCGCGCGCACCGCGGCCTCGTGGCCGTAGGGGTCCATCGTCGCGACAACCAGCGCACCGGGCTTGTAGGAAAGCAGCTCGGCCTCAGTCGGGCGTCGCACCTTGAGCACGATATCGGCATCGCGCACCGTGCTGGAGGCATCCGGCGCGATGGTCGCCCCGACCGCCTGATATTCCGTGTCGGGGATCAGCGACTGAATGCCGGCACCCTTCTCGACGGTGACGGTCGCTCCAAGGCCGGCGAATTTCTTCACCGTTTCAGGCGTGGCCGCGACACGCGGCTCGTCGTGCTCGGCGGGGACCGCAATCTTCATGTCGGAACCTCGCGCCGAGCGCCTAGAGGAGGAAGTACGCCATCAGAATGAGAATCACGATGATTGCGGCAGTGGCGTACTTGAGAAGCTTGAGGAAGCCTTCGTAGGTATGAAGGTGGTCAGTGTACTCGACGACACCTCCCATTTCGACGGCGGGTGCGGCGTGGTCAGCCATGGCAACGATTCCCCTCGCTCGGGCATGATTAAAAGACCGCGGGCTTTATAGCAAAAGACATGCCCGCGGCAATCGCGGCACACGGCAGCAAATATCTAGGGGTTCGGCAGATTGTCGCGGATCCAGCGGGTCAGGCCGTCCTCGGAAACGAGGCCAGCAGCAAGGTCTCGGATTATCACAGCAGCCTCTGCTTCCTGCGTCACGAATTCGATGCCATTCAGGCCAAGGAACGTGACCAGCGACAGGAGCGCCGCCCGTTTGTTGCCGTCAATGAACGGGTGATTGCGCGCGATCCCAAAGGCGTACGCGGCCGCGAGTTCGGGCAGCCCGGCGTTCTCGTAGGCAAACTTGTTTTGGGGACGGCCGAGCGCCGATTCGAGCGCGCCGCGATCACGTATACCTGGTGGACCGCCGAAGCGGCGGAGCTGGGTTTCGTGAATGGCAAGAACCAGATCGACCGGAAGCCAGACGGGCTCCGTCATTTGGCGAGTTCTTCGAGCGCGTTCCGGTAGGTATCCATCGCCTTACGGGCGATTTCCATGCCCCGCTCGAACACCGGGTCCGAGCGTCGGAGCGTGATGCTGCCATCGGCATTAGTCGTCACATTGAAGCGATCGCCATACATAAGACGCAGTTCGGCGACGGCCTCCTTGGGAAGGATGAAACCGCTGGAATTCCCAATCTTTTTCAGCTCGATCTGCATAACCAGACACTCCGTTATACAAACCGTATAACACACGTTATACAGAATGTAAAACGCTTAGCGGAGGCCCGCCATGAGCAGGATGCCGCCGAGGATGACCACGATCAGCAGCAGGGGGATGAACAGGACGAACATCAGCACTGCCCCCAGCACGGCGCCGAGCGTGTGCCAGAAGCCGATCTGGGCGATCAGCAGGACGAGCAGAATGAAGAAGATGAAGCGCATGGCTTTCTTGCCCTGACAGTGACGGCGCAGATGTAGGTATGGCGCGCGGCCGCCGCTACCGATTTTCGTCCGTCAGCCCTCCATCGCTTCCAGTTCGCCGATCAGCCCCTCGACGACACTGAGCCCGCGATTCCAGAAGCCGGGGTCGGTGGCATCGAGGCCGAAGGGCGCGAGCAGCTCCTTGTGCCGCTTGCTGCCGCCCGCCCTCAGCATGGCAAAGTATTTCTCCTGAAAGCCGGACGCCGCCTGCTGGTAGACCGAGTACAGCGAGTTCACCAGGCAATCGCCGAAGGCGTACGCATAGACGTAGAACGGCGAGTGTATGAAGTGCGGGATATATGACCAGAACGTCTCGTAGCCGGGATGGAACCTGATCGCCGGACCGAGGCTCTC
>DASZQY010000029.1:0-2489 GCA_035549395.1 Bauldia sp. | reverse complement strand
CACGTCCCGGAAGGGGCGACGCCGAAGGACGGTCCGTCGGCGGGCGTGGCGATGGCGACCGCCATCGTCTCGGTCATGACCGGCATCCCGGTCCGCAAGGACGTGGCGATGACGGGCGAGATCACGCTTCGCGGCCGGGTGCTGCCGATCGGCGGGCTGAAGGAGAAGCTGCTCGCGGCTCTGCGCGGCGGGATGAAGAAGGTCCTGATCCCTGAGGACAACGTCAAGGATCTGGCCGACATCCCCGACAACGTGAAGAGCGGCCTGGAGATCATCCCGGTCGCCCGCATGGATGCGGTCCTGAAGAACGCGCTCGTGCGCACGCCCGAGCCGATCGAATGGGACGAGACCAAGGTCGCGCCCGAGGCGGTGGTCGCCGAGGACGAAGCCTCCAAGGGCCTCACCGCCCACTAGCGTTCAGCGTTTGTCAGATACGAGGGCGCCGGTTAGCCGACCGGCGCCCTTTTCGTTTTGGCCCAGGCGCATGAATCGCAAGCGGGAAACAGGCTGAACTCCGCCATTTCTCGCCTGCCGAGCGGCGCGAATTTCATGGCGCGGCGCAGCATCGCTTAGCTTGATTGGTCGTAAGATATTGATTCTATTTACCTATCCGCTTCCAATCGGTGGCAACGGAAAATAAGGCGAACCCATCAAAATCGCGGGATTCTGCCATTTTCACTTGCCTCTAGGTGGTTTCCGCAGGATTGTCCCGGCGAAGTCGGGGCGCGATTCGCTTGCCGGCTCTGATCAGGGAAAGGGACCCTTATGAACAAGAACGACCTTATCGCAGCCGTTGCCGACAAAACCGGCCTGTCGAAGGCGGGCGCCGGTCAGGCGGTCGATGCGACGTTCGATGCGATCACGGACGCCCTGAAGACGGGCGACGACGTCAAGATCATTGGTTTCGGAAACTTTGCGGTAGCGAAGCGCGCCGCCAGCATGGGCCGCAATCCGCGGACCGGCGAGGCGATCAAGATCGCCGCTTCCAAGACGCCGAAATTCAAGGCCGGCAAGGGCCTCAAGGACGCGGTCAACCGCTAGCGCTTTTTCTTCGCGCAGGAATTCGAAGCCCCGCGCTCCGCAAGGACGCGGGGTTTCCATTTTCCGCGGCGCCGGTCGGCTGTGGGGCAGGGCGCTTGCTTCGCGGCGGCCCGCCGCCTAAATCGGGGCGCGGCAGATCGGGCGGTTAGCTCAGTTGGTAGAGCGCCACGTTTACACCGTGGATGTCGGGGGTTCGAGTCCCTCACCGCCCACCAGCGCCAGATGCCGCCGCGCTCTTCTTGACTTGCCGCACCTGCTCCCGTAACTCCTCGCCATTCGCGCGGCGCCGCTTCGGTTCCGCGTACGCCCGCGGGGGCGTAGCTCAGTTGGTTAGAGTGCCGGCCTGTCACGCCGGAGGTCGCGGGTTCGAGCCCCGTCGCTCCCGCCAGTTTCCCTTCCGAATCCGCTATGCTGTCTTCGTATCGCGGGAATGACCCGCGGCCGGGGGCGATCGGCATGGGCGGTATCAGCCAGACGTTTGCCTGGGGCGTCTTCCTCGCCTGCGTCGGCCTGGTGGCTCTCGCGGTGCTCGCGGGCGTCGCCATCCTGACGCGCCAGCTCGTCGCGATGGCGTCCCGCCTCATCCCGGTGACGGCGGTCGTGGAGGACATGCAGGGCCGCTTGCCGAGGCCGCGAAACGCCTGGCCAAACGCCCGGATCTCCGGCCGCTTCAGTATCGCTACGAGGTCGCCGGCCAGACCCATATCGGGACGCTCGCTACGCTCCAGCCCGGCCCCGCCGCCCGCCGCGCCGCGGAGACGGCGCTTGCCGCCCATCGGCCCGGCGACACGATTACCGTCTTTTACGATCGCGCCCACCCCTCCCGCTCGGTCATCGACGCCAGCGCCCCCGTGGCGCCGGCCTGGGTGCGCTGGGCGTGGGCAGCGGCGGCGGGCGCCGTCGCGATCGGCGTCGTCATGGCGGTCGTCGGCTATTGAGGAACGACGTCGGCCGCTCGCCGTTCTGTTGCCAAACGGTCGCACGGCCGTGGTTTGGAACCGTTTCAGGCTTGCCAAGCGCGGCTGGCCTCGGCTAAGCCACAAACTCGATATTCGCCGCCGGATTCCCTGCCTCGCCGCCGCCCGGCGGACCTCCCGAAGCGCTAGCAATGTGAAGGCCTTGCCGCTAACATTGCGGTGCAGCAAGCACGGGCGGGCGAGGCCATAGAGAGACGAGATGGAAGCTCTGCTCAGCGCCTATGTGCCGGTCGTCATTTTCATGGGCGTGGCGGCGCTGATCGGTCTGGCGCTGCTCGTGGCGCCGTTCATCATCGCCTACAAGAATCCCGATCCGGCCAAGCTTTCGGCCTACGAATGCGGTTTCGATGCGTTCGACGACGCGCGCATGAAGTTCGACATCCGCTACTACCTCGTCGCCATCCTGTTCATCATCTTCGACCTTGAGGTGGCCTTCCTGTTTCCGTGGGCCGTGGCCTTCGGCGGCATCGG
>DASZQY010000028.1:0-8592 GCA_035549395.1 Bauldia sp. | reverse complement strand
CGCGCGGACGCGCGCTCTAAGATCGCGATCGGGCGAAGAACATGCCGGATCGCAGATGACCGCCAGCACCGACTATCAGCGCGTCGCGTGGGTCGACTACGCCAAGGGCTTCTGCATCATCATGGTGGTGATGATGCATTCGACGCTCGGCGTGCAGGACGCGGCCGGCGCCACCGGCTGGGCGGATTATATCGTCGCCTTCGCGAAGCCGTTCCGCATGCCCGATTTCTTCATGATCTCGGGGCTGTTCCTGGCACGCGTCATCGACCGCGACTGGCGCACCTACCTCGACAAGAAGGTCGCGCATTTCGCCTACTTCTACGTGCTCTGGCTGACGATCCAGTTCGCCTTCAAGGCGCCGCTCATTGCCCACGGGGGCGGCCCGGCGGAACTCGCGCGGCAATACGCGCTGGCCTTCATCGATCCGTTCGGCACGATCTGGTTCATCTACCTGCTGCCCATCTTCTTCGTGCTGGTGAAGGCGACGCGGCGCGTGCCGTGGTGGATCATCTGGCTGATCGGCGCCGGCCTCCAGATGGCAAACGTCAACACCGGCTGGACCATCCCCGACGAATTCTGCCAGCGGTTCGTGTTCTTCTATTCAGGCTACGTCTTCGCGCCTGCGATCTTCCGCTACGCGGCGACGGTGCTGAAGCATGGCCACCTTGCCGTCCTCTATCTCGCGGTGTGGTCGGTCATCGAAGGAGCCGCCGTCTTCGGCGGCGTGTCCGAGATTCCGGGAATCGGCCTGGCGCTGGGTTTTGTCGGCGCGATCGCCGTGGTCACTCTGTCGACGCTGCTTTCGAAGAGCGACCTGATGGCGCCGGTGCGATACTGCGGCCGCAACTCCATCGTCATCTACCTCGCCTTCTTCCTGCCGATGGCGGTGACGCGGACGGTGCTGCTGAAATTCGGGATCATCTCCGACCTGGGCACGGTCTCGATGATCGTCACGGCCTGTGGCGTGTTCTTCCCCCTTGCCCTGTTCTGGGGCGTGCGCAACACGCCGCTGCGCTTCCTGTTCAAGCGGCCGGCGTGGGCGTACCTGAGCGAGCCGCGTTCGGGGATTCTCGTTCCCGCCGAATAGGCATCGGCAGCAGCGGCTTTCTTGAAGCACGCGTACGCAGCGCATACGTTGCCCGAAATCCCGAACAAGCGGCAGCGGAATTCCCGCCATGGAGACCAGGCAAAGCGTCATCGACGCCATCGGCAACACGCCGCTGATACGTCTACGCCAGGCGTCGGAGGCGACGGGTTGCGAGATATACGGCAAGGCCGAGTTCATGAACCCGGGCCAGTCGGTGAAGGACCGCGCGGCGCGCCAGATGATCCTCGCCGCGGAAGCCGCCGGCACCCTGAAGCCCGGCGGGTTGATCGTGGAAGGCACCGCCGGCAACACCGGCATCGGCCTCGCGCTGGTAGCGGCGGCTCGCGGTTACCGCACGCTGATCGTCATTCCCGATACCCAGAGCCAGGAGAAGAAGGACACGCTGCGCCTCGCCGGAGCGACGCTGATCGAGGTGCCGGCAAAGCCATACAGCGATCCCGACAACTACCAGCATGTCGCGCGCCGCCTCGCTGACGAGCTGCGCCAGAGCGAGCCGCATGGCGTCCTGTTCGCCGACCAGTGGAACAACCTGGAAAACCGGCGGGCCCACTTCCTGACCACCGGCCCGGAAATCATGCGCCAGACAGGCGGCAAGGTGGACGCCTTCATCTGCTCCGTCGGGACAGGCGGAACGCTCGCCGGGACGGCGACCTATCTGCGGGAAGCGCGGCCCGGAATCGTCATCGGCTGTGCGGACCCCGAAGGCGCGGGCATGGCCAGCCTGTTCACCACCGGCACCGCCACCGTGTCTGCGGGCAGCTCGATCACGGAGGGCATCGGGCTCAGCCGCTCGACGCCGATCGTCGGCGATATCCATGTCGACAAGGCCTATGTGGTCCCTGACAGCGAGGCGGTACCGGTGCTGTTTGGCCTTGCCGAACACGAAGGGCTGCTGCTCGGTGGCTCTTCGGGCATCAACGTGGCCGGGGCGATGCGCCTCGCCCGTGACCTCGGCCGCGGCAAGACGATCGTGACCATCCTTGCCGACGGCGGCATGCGCTACCAATCCAAGCTTTACAACCCGGACTTCCTGCGCGCCCACGGATTGCCGACACCGCCATGGCTGGCGGCCAAGCCACAAATCCACGTGCCATTCGTCGCCATCTCCTGAAGACGTTTGCGCGGGACGCCGCCGGGCGGCTAGTGTCCGCAAATGGCAACCGATCTTCTCTTCCGCGATGACGCGTACCTGCGCGATGCGCCCGCAACCGTGGTCGCGGTCAACGACCGCCGCGGCATTCTTCTCGATCGCACGGTGTTCTATGCGACCGGCGGAGGACAGCCGGGGGACACCGGGCGTCTGATGCGCGCCGACGGCGCTGCGATCGCCGTCGCAACCACCGTCTACGGCGACACCAAAGCGGACATCGTCCATGTGCCGGGAGACGACCAGCCGTTGCCCGAGCCCGGCGAAACGCTGACGGCGGCGATCGACTGGGACCGCCGCTACCGCCACATGCGCATCCATACCGGCCTGCACCTGCTTTCGGTGGTGCTGCCGTTTCCGGTGACGGGCGGGTCGATCACCGCCGATGAGGGCCGCCTCGACTTTGACATCGACGGCGACGTGCCGGCCAAGGAAGCGATCGAGGAGCGTCTCAACGCGCTGGTGGCCGGGGACTATCCGGTTACCACCGAATGGATCAGCGACGACGAACTGCTCGCCAACCCCGGCCTGGTGAAGACGATGAAGGTGAAGCCGCCGATGGGCAGCGGCAAGGTGCGGCTGGTGCGGATCGGCGACGTCGACCTGCAGCCCTGCGGCGGCACGCACGTCCGCGCCACCGGCGAGATCGGCCGTCTCCTCGTCACCAAGATCGAGAGCAAGGGCAAGCAGAACCGCCGCGTCCGCATCCGCTTCGCCGAAACCTGAGCGAGCGGAGGATACCCATGGCTGACCGCTCGCGCTGGTTCGTCTCGACCGATTGGCTGGCCCAACATCTGACCGACCCCAACGTCGTGGTGATCGACGGCTCCTGGCATCTCGCCGGTCGCGACGCGCGCGCCGAATATGCAACGGCGCATATTCCAGGCGCGGTGTTCTTCGACATCGACACGGTCGCAGACCGCGCGAACCCTCTCCCCCCCATGTTGCCATCGGCGGAGCAGTTCGCGCGCGAGGTCGGCGAGCGAGGCATAGACGAGCGTCAGCGCATCGTCGTTTACGACTCGATCGGGCTCTCCTCAGCGCCGCGCGTGTGGTGGACGTTCAAGGTGATGGGGGCGCAGGACGTGGTCATCCTGGATGGCGGCCTGCCCAAATGGCGCGCCGAAGGTCGACCGCTCGACGACCACGCCGTGATACGCGCGCCGCGCGCTTTCCACGCCGATTTCGATGCGGCTGGCGTGCGCGACCTGCCGTCGGTGCGCGCAAATCTGACTACGTACGGCTTCCAGCTCGTCGATGCGCGTCCGGCCCCCCGCTTCCGGGGCGAAGCACCGGAACCGCGCGCGTGGGTGAAGAGCGGACGCGTGCCGGACAGCTTCAACGTGCCGAGCGGCGAGCTGATCGCCGATGGGCACATGAAGGACGATGCCGCCCTGCGTGCGGCATTCGTCGCTGCCGGTGTCGATCTCCACAACCCCGTCGTCACGAGCTGCGGCTCGGGAGTGAACGCAGCTTCGCTGTCGCTGGCGCTCGACATGCTCGGCGTGCACAACACCGCGCTTTACGACGGCTCGTGGACGGAATGGGGCGCCCGCGACGACCTTCCGATCGCGCGCGGCCCCCGCTAAGCGGAACAATCCGCGCACAAACCCGTTCAGTTGCGGTTCACACGGTATCGCCCATATGCGGCCCCTGTTTTGCCGCCTGCCGCTGGCAGGTACGACCAGACACCGACGCGCCGCTTCCCCGCGGTTCGTCCCAACCGCGAGGTGAATGATGAAGAACCGCCAGGCCCTTCTCCTAGCCGCAGCGTCGATTGCGCTGTTCGTTCCACCGGCGGGGGCCAAGACGTTTCCTTCACATCCCGTATTGCTGGCCCAAGCCGGCACAAACGACGCCGTGGCCGCGGCCGAAGCCGCGGTAGAAGCGGCACGAGCCAAGCTGCAGCAGGCAATGGCATCGGGCCAGGGCGTCGAAGAAGCCCGGCAGGAGCTCAACGCGGCGCTGGCCGCGCTGGCGCAGGCGCGCGCTACGGCCGGCTCGGCGCCTGCGGGCACGGAACAAGGCCAGCCGCCGGCCGCGACGGACCAGAATCCGCCCCCTACCACCCCCGCCCCACCACCGCCTCCGGAAACGACGGCGGCACCGCCACCGTCCGATCAGAACGCGAATCCTCCGGCTGACCAGAACGGCCCGCCGAAGGGCAAGCGGCCGAATTTCAAGCCTGGTCAGAACCAGAACGAGACGCAGCCGGCGCCGACCACAACGGTGGCACCGCCTCCCACGACGACCGTCGCACCGCCTCCGCCGCCGACGACGCCGGCGCCGGAGACGACGGCTCCGCCCGCCGCCAACGAAAACGCGGCGCCTCCGCCGCCTGCCGAGCAGGCTGCGCCTCCGACCACTGCGCCTCCACCACCCCCTCCCCCGCCGACTACGCCGGCGCCCGCCGCCGGACAGGGCGCTCCGCCGCCTGCCGCCGGTCAGCCGCCGCCCACTACCGCCGCGCCCGGGCCCACGACGACAGCGGCACCGGAGCCGACGATCACCTTGCCTCCGCCCCCGCAGCTCGAGGCCCCGCCACCCCCGCCGCCGCCACCAGCGGCAACGCAGGGCGGCAACTTCAACCTGCAGAATTTCAAGTCGCGGCCGAAGTTCGGGGCGTTGCCACCGAACGCGCCGACGACTGCGCCGCCGCCGCTGCCGAAGAGCGAGGATGCCCTCCAGAACGGTGCCGTCATTCAGGCGCCGGGCGGCCGCATCATCCTCAAGGACCAGGGCCAGGTGACCGTCGAGCACGACGATTCGGGACGCTTTGTGCGCCAGGGCGACAAGGTGAACAACGCCCGGACGGACAACGGCACCGAGACGACGACCGTGAACCGGCCCGACGGATCGAGCATCGTTACCGTCCGCGACCAGAGCGGCAACATCATCCAGCGTTACCGCAAGAACAAGGATGGCAGCGTTACGGTTCTGATCGGCAACGAACAGCAGCCGAACATCGTCGGGCGCATTTTCGGCCAGAAGCCGCAACTGCCCCCGCCGCGGCCGCTACCGCCGCCGCAGCTCAACCTGCGGCTGGGCCCGTTGCAGCTCACGATCCCGCAGAACCAGTACATCGTGGACAGCAGCCGCGCCAACGAGCAGCAGCTTCAGCAGACGCTGGGCGCGCCGCCGGTCGAGCGGGTGGAGCGTGCGTACTCGCTGGAGGAGATCGAACGCAACGGACGGCTGCGCGACAAGGTGCGCCGTATCGATTTCGACACGATCACCTTCGACACCGGGCAGGCAACCGTGCCGGACGACCAGATCGCCAAGATGCAGGCGATCGGCGACGCCATCCGCGCGATCGTCGACCGTGATCCATCCACGGTGATCCTGATCGAAGGCCACACCGATGCGGTGGGGTCAGATCTCGCCAATCTGGCGCTGTCCGACCGCCGCGCGGAAACGGTGGCGCAGATCCTGTCGTACTATTTCGGCATTCCGCCGGAGAACCTGGTGACGCAGGGCTATGGCGAGCAATACCTGAAGGTGCCGACGACCGCGGCCAACCAGGAGAACCGCCGCGTGGCCTTCCGCAACATCACGCCGCTGCTTCGCCCGCAGGGCTAGCGGCGGCCAGATCGAAATAAAAAGCGCGCTCCACCGGGGCGCGCTTTTTTCGGCTCAATGCAGGATCTGGCTGAGGAACAGCTTCGTCCGCTCGTGCTGCGGATGGGTGAAGAATTCCTCCGGCGTGTTCTGCTCGACGATCTGCCCGGCGTCCATGAAGATCACGCGATCGGCGACCTGGCGCGCGAAGCCCATTTCATGCGTCACGACCAGCATCGTCATGCCGGACTCCGCCAGGTTCACCATCACGTCGAGGACTTCCTTGATCATCTCGGGATCGAGCGCCGATGTCGGCTCGTCGAACAGCATGATGCGGGGGTTCATGCACAGCGCCCGCGCGATCGCCACGCGCTGCTGCTGACCGCCGGACAACTGCCCGGGATACTTGTTGGCCTGTTCGGGGATCTTCACGCGCGCCAGATACTGCATCGCGATGTCCTCGGCCTGCTTCTTCGGCATCTTGCGCACCCAGATCGGCGCCAGCGTGCAGTTCTCCAGGATGGTGAGGTGCGGAAACAGGTTGAAGTGCTGGAACACCATGCCGACCTCGCGGCGCACTTCCTCGATGCGCTTGAGGTCGTTGGTCAGTTCGATGCCGTCGACGACGATCCGCCCTTCCTGGTGCTCCTCGAGCCGGTTGATGCAGCGGATCATGGTCGACTTGCCGGAACCCGACGGGCCGCAGATGACGATGCGCTCGCCGCGACGGACGCGGAGGTTGATGTCGCGGAGCACGTGGAAATCGCCGTACCATTTGTTGACCGCCGCGAGGTCGACGGCAATCTCGGTGCCGGCGGGACGCTTGCCGTTTTCTGCCTGCGGCGCGGACGCCGTGTCGGTGATGGCCATCGTCAGATCCTATCGTTTGTAGCCGACGCGCAGGCGCCGTTCCGTGAACTGCGAGTAGCGGCTCATCCCGAAGCAGAATACCCAGAACACCGCCGCCGCGAAGACCAGGCCCGAAGCCGGCACCGTCGACGCCGCCCACGTCGGATCGGAGAAGCTGTTGCGCACGGTGCTGAGCAACTCGAAGATCGAGATGATGTAGACGAGGCTCGTATCCTTGAAGAGGCCGATGAAGGTGTTGACGATGCCGGGTATCACCAGCGTGATCGCCTGCGGCAGGACGATGAGGCGCATCATCTGCCAGTAGCCGAGGCCGAGCGCGTGCGCGCCCTCGTATTGTCCACGCGGAACGGCCTGCAGGCCCCCACGGATGACCTCCGCCATGTACGCGCCACCGAAGATGGCCACACCGAGGAGCGCGCGGAGCAGCTTGTCGAAGTTGACGCCCGTCGGGAAGAACAGCGGTAGCAGGATGCCGGCCATGAACAGCACGGTGATCAGCGGTACGCCGCGGCACACCTCGATGACGCCGACGCTGATGTAGTGCACGGCCGGCATCTTCGAACGCCGTCCGAGCGCCAGCACGATGCCGAGGGGCAACGACAGCGCCATGCCGGCGTAGGACACGACGATGGTGAGGAACAGGCCGCCCCAGAGCTGGGTCTCGACAACCGGCAAGCCGAAGGCGCCACCGACCAGAAGAAACCCCGAAACAATCGGGAAGACGATGAACAGGTAGAGGAGATTGAGGCCCTTGAACGGTGCCGACGGAACCGCCATGGGCACGATGCCGGCCGCGAGCAGCAGGAAGAACAGGTCCACCCGCCACCGCTCCGGATCCGGATAGCGGCCGTAGATGAACTGGCCGAGGTTCGCCTTCACGAACGCCCAGCAGGCGCCATCGGTCGTCGCCGCACAGGCGTCGCGCCCGCCCGCCCATACCGCGTCGATCAGCGCCCATCGCACCAGCGGCACGAGGACGAGCGCCGCCAGCAGCAGCCCGATGATCGTCAGGATCGAATTGCCAACGCTGCCAAAGAGATTGGACCGCAGCCAGCCGACGACGCCATGCGTCGACACGGGCGGCGGCAGCTCGGCGGCGATCGCCTGGCGGACAAAGTAGACGTCGTCCTGCGCCTGCATGTCCGACATGGGCTCAGCGCTCCGTCAGCGCGATGCGCGCGTTGAACACGTTCATCGCAATCGAAATCAGAATGCTGAGGCCGAGGTAGAACGCCATCCAGATGGCGACCACCTCCAGCGATTGACCGGTGGGATTGAGCACGTTGTTGCCGACGGCGACCAGATCGGCATAGCCCACCGCAACCGCGAGCGACGTGTTCTTGACGATGTTGAGATATTCACTGCCGAGCGGTGGGATGATGACGCGTAGCGCTTGCGGCAGCACGACGAGCCGCAATGTGAGCCCGTGCGGCAGGCCAAGCGAACGCGCGGCCTCGGTCTGGCCGTGGCTGACGGCGAGAATGCCGGCACGGACGATTTCGGCGATGAACGACGCGGTGTAGACCCCGAGCGCCAGCGTAAGCGATGCAAACTCCGGCGACAGCGTAAGGCCGCCGTTGATGTTGAAGCGGGTCTTTACCGGAATCTCGACGCCGAGGGGCATGCCGCTGGCGACGAAAACTGCCGCGGTGATGCAGACGATCACCGCCAGGCTGACCCAGCCGGTGTGAAATGCCTTGCCGGTCGCCACCTGGCGCGCCCGCGCCCATCGCCGTACGGCGTAGGCGACCAGCAGCGATACGACGAAGGCTACGACCGTCCATTCGAACCCCGGATTGAACAGCGGGCGCGGCATGAAAAAACCGCGATTGGACAAGGAGATGTCCGGCCCGAGCTGGATCGCGTCGCGGATGTTCGGCAGCGTCTCGATGACCGCCAGATACCAGAA
>DASZQY010000027.1:0-14326 GCA_035549395.1 Bauldia sp. | reverse complement strand
GCCATCGCCTCCGGGCTCTGGCGATAGTAGTTGGCGATCGCCTGCTCCTGGCCGGGGAAGTTGCGCATCTGGGCGCGCAGCGCGCGCTGCGTCTCCTCGTCGGTCACTTCGATCTTATTGCGCTCGCCGACCTCCGACATGATGAGACCGAGGCGCACCCGACGCTCGGCGATCTTGCGGTAATCGGCGCGGGCGGCTTCCTCGGTCGTGCCCTCGTCGGCGTAGGTGCGGCCTTCGCGCTGGAGCTGGTCGTTGATCTGGCGCCAGATCGAATCGAATTCCTGCTCGACCAGTGCCGGCGGCAGCGGGAAATCGTGGCGCTTGTCGAGCTCGTCGAGAAGCTGGCGCTTCACCTTCTGGTCGGAGGCGATCTTGTACTGCTGCTCGAGTTGCTGGCGGACGGTGTCGCGAAGCGCGGCGAGGTTGGCGAGGCCGAGACGCTCGGCGAGCTGGTCGTCGACGACTGCCGGATCGGCCGAGGCGACCGCCTTCACCGCGATGTCGAAGGTCGCATCCTTGCCGGCCAAGTCCTTGGCCGCATAGTCGGCCGGGAACGTGACGTTGATCGTCTTCTCGTCGCCGGTCGAAAGCCCGACGAGCTGTTCCTCGAAACCCGGGATGAAGCGGCCATCGCCAATGGTGAGCACGGCGTTGTCGTCGGTGCCGCCCGGGAACGTCTCGCCGTTGACCTTGCCGACGTAGGAAATGGTAACGCGATCGCCATTCGCGGCAGCCGCATTCTTGGTGGCGAAGGCGCGCGTGCTCTCGGCGAGCTGCTTGAGCTGGACGTCGATGTCCTCGTCGCTCGCCTGATAGACCGGACGCTCGACGGCAATCTCGCCGAAATTGGCGAGACTGACCTCGGGCATGACCTCGTAGGACATGGTGTAGGAAAGGTCGGCGGAGCCTTCGAGGACCTTGAGCGACTCCTGCTCGTCCTCGGGCAGCTTGTAGCTCGGCTGGCTGACGGCCTTCTCGTTGCGCTGGGCGAGCGTGTCGCGCGCCACTTCCGACAGCATCGACTGGACGATCTCGGCCATGGCCGAGCGGCCGTACAGCCGCTTCAGGTAATTCAGCGGCACCTTGCCGGGGCGGAAGCCCTTGATGCGGACCTCATCCTTGAGCGAGGTCAGCCGCTCGTTCAGGCGCGTCCCAAGCTCGCCGGCGGGAATGACGACCGAAAACTCGCGCTTCAGCCCGTCAACGTTGGTTTCGGTTACCTGCATCGTACGCCTTCCCGTTCCTCGCGCGCGCTGATGGCGGCTTCGTGATCTGTCGCTGGAGGTGGAAAGGCTCGACCGTCGTGGTGCGGGCGGAGGGGCTCGAACCCCCACGACTTTCGTCACGGGAACCTAAATCCCGCGCGTCTACCAATTCCGCCACGCCCGCCCGAAAGCCAAACGCGGCCGAGGCCCAGCAAAGGCGCGCCTCTATAACATCGGCCTCCGGGCGTTCAAAGGAAAATTGGGACGCCGGCGAAGCCCCTAAAGCCAGCGCAGAGCCGCGGCAATTGCGCCGCCCACCCCGAGGGTTAGCAGGATCGGCGTGGAGAAGCCGCCGATCTCGGCAGGCAGGAAGATGAGACCGAGATGACCGACAATGAGACTGCCGGCGACGACGCCGATATGGGGAAGATACGGCTGAATACGTTCCACGCTCCGCTCCGCTGACCGCTGCACGCCGACGGGCGGACGTCCCCATTCGGGACGCCGCCGCCGGCCCACGGCCGACGTGGCAAGGGCGTTGCCAGAGGGCGCGGTTAACGCGAGCGATTGGCGAGTTCGGTAAACACGTCCGGCAGGACTTCGGGGATGTCCTCGGCGATGAGGCCCCTGCCCTTGGCCAGCCCGGCCTCGCCGTGCAGCCAGACCGCGGCGCACGCCGCCTGCAGCACCGGCATCCCCTGGGCGAGCAGACCGCCGACCATTCCCGCGAGCACGTCGCCGCTGCCGGCGGTCGCCAGTTGCGGCGGAGCATTGTCGGCGATCAGCGCCTGGCCGTTCGGCGCGGCGACGACGGTGTCCGGCCCTTTCAGCACGATGACGGCGCCCGACGCCTTGGCGGCGGCACGCGCCCGCTCGACTTTGGAGTCGGTGGCCGCGATTTCCGGGAAGACGCGCGCGAACTCACCCTCGTGCGGTGTCATGACGACCGGGGCCGAGCGCGCCTTGATGCGCTGGAACAACGGCTCGCCCTTGCCGGTGAACGACGTCAGCGCATCGGCGTCGAGGACAACCGCCGCCCGCGACGACAGCGCCACCTCGACCAGCTCGATGGACGCCTGATCGAGGCCAAGCGCCGGCCCGATCACGACCGCGTTGCGGCGCTGATCGGCAAGGATCGCGGTCAATCCGCCTGCGCCATCCATCGGCAGGAGCATGATCGCGGTGAGATGGGCGGCATGGGCGGCCAGCGCCTCCGGCGGCGAGGCAACCGTGACCAGGCCGGCGCCGACACGGAGCGCGCCCCGCGCAGCAAGGCGCGCCGCGCCGGTGCGCGTCGCTGGCCCGGAGACGACGACGCAGTGGCCGCGCGTGTACTTGTTCTGGTCGTACGCCAGCGATGGCAATCGCCAGCGCGTCGGGCTGTTGCGCCACAGCTGGGGCTTGATCTTGTCCAGCACCGCCGGCGCGATGCCGATATCGGCAACGGTGATGCGCCCGCTGTGATGACGCCCCGGCTGCAGCAGGTGCCCGGGCTTGAGGCGGAAGAAGGTGACTGTCTCGTGCGCCTCGATGGCAGTGCCGAGCGGCTTGCCGGTGAGCCCACTGATGCCGCTCGGCAAATCGACCGCGACGACATAGGCACCGGAGCGGTTCACCGCGTTGATCGACTGGGCCGCCACTCCTTCGACCGGACGATCGAGCCCAGCGCCGAAAAGGGCATCGACGATGATGTCGGCTTCCTCGGCGATGCCAGGCGCCAGGCCCTTGGTGAAGCCCGTCCAGGATGCCGCAGCGAAGGCGGCATCCCCCTTCAGCTTGTCGCGCGCCGTGAGCAGATTGACGCTGACGTCATAGCCAGCCTCGGCGAGCAGCCGCGCCGCAACGAAGCCATCGCCGCCATTGTTGCCGGGGCCGGTCATGACCGCGACGCGACCGCTCGGCCGGGCGCGGCGGACGGCCTCGGCCACGGCCGTGCCGGCCCGCTCCATCAGCGCCAGGCCGCTGGTGCCGCCGGCGATGGTGAGCTGGTCGGCCTGGCCCATCTCGGCGGGGGTCAGTACCTCGGAGGCGTCCTGAACCAGCGGAACCGCGGCGGAAGCTCCGGGCGCGCGGGGATCGTCGCCGCCCAGCAGGTTGGTGAACCTCGCGGCCCACTGTTCATCAATTGACGCAGTTTTGGTCAATTGCCCATTCCTTACGCAAAGATTGACCGGCAAGGCCGGTCCGCTCATGGTGCAGCGCACGGACGCGCCACTTTTCCCGGCAGTGGCGGCCAGCCTTGCGGCTGGCATGGAGTCTGCAAATCGCCGGGCAATCCGCGGCCTCCGCCAGCGCTAATGCCGGTTGCCGCCCTTCGGAGAAGCGGTCCCCATGAAGAAGATCGAAGCCATCATCAAGCCCTTCAAGCTCGATGAGGTGAAGGAAGCGCTTCAGGAGGTGGGCCTGCAGGGGATTACCGTCACAGAGGCGAAAGGCTTCGGCCGCCAGAAGGGTCATACCGAACTCTACCGTGGCGCCGAGTACGTCGTCGACTTCCTGCCGAAGGTAAAAGTGGAAATCGTGCTCGGCGACGACATGGTCGAGCGCGCCGTCGACGCTATCCGGCGGGCTGCGCAAACCGGCCGCATCGGCGACGGCAAGATTTTCGTGTCAAACGTCGAGGAAGCCGTGCGCATCCGTACCGGCGAAAGCGGAATGGACGCCATCTGATCTTATCCACAGGCGCGGTTGGCACCGCATGAGGGGGCGCCGCCGGCCATCATCTGAGCCAGGGCCATCGGGGTCCTGCAGAAGGGGAAACGTATGACGACCGCGAAAGACGTACTGAAGCTGATCAAGGACAAGGACGTGAAGTACGTCGACTTCCGTTTCACCGACCCGCGAGGCAAGTGGCAGCACGTCACCTTCGACGTCAGCCTGGTGGATGAGGACGCGTTCTCCGAAGGCCTGATGTTCGACGGCTCCTCGATCGCCGGCTGGAAGGCGATCAACGAGTCCGACATGAAGCTCATGCCCGATCCGAACACGGTCGCGGTCGATCCGTTCTTCGCCCAGACGACCCTCTCCATCGTCTGCGACATTCTCGAGCCGCTGACCGACGAGCCCTACGGCCGCGACCCGCGCTCGATCGCCAAGAAGGCCGAGAAATACCTCCAGCAGACCAAGATCGGCGACACCGTGTTCTTCGGACCGGAAGCCGAGTTCTTCGTCTTCGACGATATCAAGTTCTCCGCCTCGCCCTACAACACCGGCTTCCGCATCGACGACATCGAGCTGCCGATCAACTCGGACACCGAGTACGAGACCGGCAACCTCGGCCACCGCATCGGGACCAAGAAGGGCTACTTCCCGGTGCCGCCGCTGGACTCCCTCCAGGACATGCGCTCCGAGATGCTGGGCGCGATGGCGTCGATGGGCGCCAAGGTCGAGAAGCACCACCACGAAGTCGCCTCGGCGCAGCACGAGCTCGGCCTGAAGTTCGGCCCGCTGGTGACGATGGCCGACCACCTGCAGATCTACAAGTACTGCATCCACAACGTCGCCAACGCCTACGGCAAGACGGCGACCTTCATGCCGAAGCCGATCTACGGCGACAACGGCTCGGGCATGCACGTGCACCAGTCGATCTGGAAGGGCGGCAAGCCGCTGTTCGCGGGCAAGCTCTACGCCGACCTGTCGGAGGAGTGCCTGTTCTACATCGGCGGCATCATCAAGCACGCCAAGGCGCTGAACGCCTTCACCAACCCGCTCACCAACTCCTACAAGCGTCTGGTGCCGGGCTATGAGGCGCCGGTGCTGCTCGCCTATTCGTCGCGCAACCGCTCGGCCTCGTGCCGCATCCCGGTCACGAACAACCCGAAGGCCAAGCGCGTCGAGGTCCGCTTCCCCGATCCGGGCGCGACCCCTTACCTCGCCTTCGCGGCGATGCTGATGGCCGGCATCGACGGCATCAAGAACAAGATCCATCCCGGCGAGGCCATGGACAAGAACCTCTACGACCTGCCGCCGAAGGAACTGAAGCGCATCCCGACCGTGTGCGGTTCGCTCCGCGAGGCGCTCATGAACCTCGAGAAGGATCACGAGTTCCTGAAGGCCGGCGACGTGTTCAGCGAGGACATGATCGAGTCGTACATCGAGCTGAAGATGGAAGACGTGGCGCGCTTCGAGATGACGCCGCATCCGGTCGAGTTCGAGATGTACTACTCGGTCTGATCCCGTCTGCGATCACGGAATGCGAAGGGCGCCCGCGGGCGCCCTTCTTTTTGGCAAGAGAGCGCAGCTACTGCGCCGGCACCGCGGCAGGCGCGTCCGGCCTGTAGTCCGGCGAGTAGCTCTCGAGATAGGCAATGAGATCGTCGCGATCGGCCTGCCTGGAGAAGCCGTACAAGAACGACATGTCCGTGCCGGGCATGAAGACCGCCGGCTTGGTGAGCCAGGCGTCCAGGTTGGCCGGGGTCCACACAAGCCCGGCCGCGGCGCGGTCGCGCATCGCCGCCGAGTACTGAAACCCCGGCATGGAGCCTGCCGGACGCCCAACCACACCATTGAGGTCGGGATCTGATCCGCCGTTCGCGTCGGCGATCTTGTGGCAGCCAGCGCAGAACATGCGGAACAGCTTCGCGCCATGCGCCGGATCGGGGTCCGCATGCGCCGCCAGCGGCCACAGTGCCACGGTCAGGACCGAAGCTGCCAGGGTACGGTTCACGTCGACCTCCATCGGAAGACCAAGCGAACTTTCGGTGGATCTGCTCAGGCCGCACGGACTGCAACAAAAATACCATACGCGGCGATTGTCGACGACAATCTGCGACGGCATTTGATTCCGCGGGACGATAGTCCGACAATAGGCCGGCATCACCAGCCATAACCAGAGTCGCGCACCCGGCGCGCCCCCTCCTCACACATGGACATGCCACGCGGCGGCTCCGAGCCGCCCGCCTTCCTGATCGAACGCAACCCGCGCCTGCGCTTCGTCATCCCGACGATCGTCGCGACGGCGTTCCTGATGGAGCAGCTCGATCAGACGGTCATCGTTACCGCCATCCCGAGCATGGCGGAGTCGCTGCATACGACGCCGCTCAGCCTGAACCTCGCCATCACGGCCTATGTGCTTTCGCTGGCAATGTTCATCCCGCTCAGCGGGTGGATGGCCGATCGTTTCGGGCCGCGGCGCATATTTGCGCTGTCGCTCCTCGTCTTCACCATCGGTTCCATCCTGTGCGGGCTGGCGACGGGATTCGGCACGATCATCGCGACGCGCATCCTGCAAGGCCTGGGCGGCGCGATGATGACGCCGGTCGGCCGCCTCATCCTGATCAGCAGCTTCCCGCGCCGCCAGCTCGCCACCGCGATGGCCTACATGACCTATCCCGCGGTCATCGGGCCGTTGCTGGGACCGGTCGTCGGCGGGCTGCTCACGACGTACCTGTCGTGGCGCTGGATATTCTTCATCAACGTGCCCTTCGGAATCGCCGGCATGTTCGCCGCGCTGCGCTTCGTCGAGGACAACCGCGGCGATCGCGGGGCGCGCTTCGACCTTCCCGGCTTCCTCCTCGTCGGCTTCGGCTTCACGTTCCTTCAGCTCGGCATGGAAAGCATCGGACGCGGGCCGCTGCCACCAATCGGCATCGGCGCCACCCTGGTCGCCGCGGTCGTGCTGCTGCTGGCCTTCGCACGCTACGCGCGCGGGATCAGCGCGCCCACGGTCGACCTGACGCTCTTTCGCGACCGCGCCTTCCGCATCGGCACGCTTGCCGGCGGCCTCAGCCGCATCGGCTTCAACGGCGTGCCCTTCCTGCTCCCGCTCCTGCTTCAGCTCGGCTTCGGACTGACGCCGGTGGTGTCGGGAGTGATCACCTGCGTGACGGCACTGGCATCGCTGCCCGCCCGCGGCGGCGTTACCCTCCTGCTGCGCCGCTGGGGATTTCGCCGCGTACTCATCGGCAGCGGGGTTGCCGGGGCTCTCGCGATAGCATCGTTTGCGACGCTTCAGCCCGAAACGCCACAATGGATAATCGTGGCCATCGTCTTCGTCTTCGGCATGACCCGCAGCATCCAGTTCATGTCGAGCAACATGCTTTCCTACGCCGACGTAGCGGGCCCGCGATTAAGCCGCGCCACCAGCCTCGGCGCAGTGCTGCAACAGCTCAGCCTGTCGTTCGGCATTTCGGCCGCCGCGGTGCTGCTGGCGCTGGTTGCGGGCGGCGGCGGACACCTGACCACCGCGAATTTCCACGTCGTTTTCCTGCTCTCCGCACTGATCTCGCTGCTTGGGATCCCGGGTTACCTGGCGCTCCGTGCGGATGACGGCGAGGCCGTCATCATGCGGCGCCTGTAGCGTCGCCGCAGTCAGTCCAGCCGGAATGACGGATCGAACCCAAGCTCGGCGCGCGCCTTGCCTACGGATACCCCGCCGTCGTCATCCGCAATGTTGTATGCGCCCGCGGCCCCGCGTGTGACGGCCAATGCGGCCGCCTGGGCGGCGGCGTCGACGTGGACCGCCGGCGGGTCGCCCGGCACCTCGCTCCAGGTGCCGGGGCCATAGAGCAGGCCATACCGCAGCACGATGCCGACGATGCCCGGCGTCTCCAGCACGAACCGCTCGAGGGCAACCACACCGCGCGAGGCGGGGTTGATCGGATCGGTTTCACGGTGCGGCAGCGCCCCGGGGGCATAGGCAAAGGCGATGCTCTGCGCCACCCCCCGGCCGGCGCCGGCCGCGACCGCCGCCTTGACGAGGTTCTCGGTTGCGACGATCCGCAGGCTGGAATTGCGTTCGAGAGCGGCCGGCCATTCAGCCGGGTCGCGCACCTGCGGCAGGTCGGTCAGCTGGTGGATCACCACCTCCGGCCGCGCCGCGACGATCGCCTGACGCGCTGCCGCCGCGTCCATGAAATCGACGACGGCGGGAGTCACGCCCTGGGCCGTGAGGCCGCCGGCGCGATCCGCCTTCCGCGTCGATCCAGTGACCGCGTGCCCGTCCGCCAGCAGCAGCGGGACGAGGCGGCGGCCTATCGCGCCGGTCGCTCCGGCAAGAAATACCCGCATCTCGTTTCTCCCTCTGCGCCGGCACGCCCGCCCGTGATATGGCGGATGCGAATGACACGACCGTCGACGATGCCACGCCCTCTCCGCCTGACGCGGCAATTCTTCGACCGAAGCGTCCACGAGGTGGCGCCGGCGCTGATCGGCGTGACGCTGCTGTTCGACGGTGTCGGCGGGATCATCATCGAGGTCGAGGCATATCACCACACCGACCCCGCGGCACACAGCTACGGCGGCCAGACGGCGCGCAACGCGGTGATGTTCGGGCCGCCCGGCTTCGTCTACGTCTATCGCTCGTACGGCATCCATTGGTGCGTGAACTTCGTCTGCGAAGCCAAGGGAAGCGCCAGCGCGGTTCTCATCCGCGCGCTGCAGCCGACGGACGGCGTTGCGGCGATGCGCCGCCGCCGCGGCGTCCACGACGACCGCGCCCTCTGCTCCGGCCCCGGCAAGGTGTGCCAGGCGCTCGCGATCACCGGCGACGACAACGGCCTGCCGCTCGACCGCGCGCCCTTTGCCCTCTACGCCGCGGCGGAGCCGCAGGAGGTGGTGTCGGGCGTGCGCATCGGCATCACCAAGGCGGCCGATCTGCCGTGGCGCTACGGGCTCAGAGGCTCGCCATTCCTGTCGCGACCGTTTCGTTGACGCAAAAAGAGAAACGCCGCGGAGGCGAAAGCTCCACGGCGCTCCCTGGGTCGGTCAGGACAGAAACGCTAATGACTTGTCGTATAATCTGGCAGGACCGGCTTATCGTCATGCCGGGCCGCCGCTGGCGGGTCGAAATTCCATGAAAGGCCGACGACCGCGTACGCGCTGGTGCGTGCGTGGCGACGGCGGATCACTTCTGTGAAGGGGATGCCGAGCCGGCGATGGATCGAGCCGGTCTCTTCGCTAGATTCAAGCGCGCCCTCGCCGCCAAGCGCAGCGAGCGCCGTTACTCGACGCAACATAACGCCCCCTCTTGAACTCCAGCCCGGGGAATCGGGCTCTGAACACAACTGGCCCCGGCGAATACAAGCCGGCGCCCAACGCATTACTGGCCGCATCTAGTCCAACGTCAGACTAGATGACTCGCCGGGGGCGACCAATGCAGTTGATCGAGTTGTGCACAGCAAACGCCGCCCTGTGGAAAAAGCGGCGGTGGGACCTTCAGTTGGCGAGCCGGGCCAGCGCGGCTTCCGTCTTGGCATGCAGCGCCGTCGCCTCGGCCAGCCGCTCGCGCTGCTCCTCGACGACTTCTTCCTTCGCCTTGGCCATGAACTGCTCGTTGCCGAGCTTGGCCTCGATCTTGGCGATCTCCCTGGCGACGCGATCGACTTCCTTCGCCAGGCGCGCCCGCTCCGCTTCCATGTCGATCACGCCGGCAAGCGGCATCGACACCGTGGATTCGCCGACGACGAACTGCGCCGCACCCTTCTGCGGCGTAGCGGCGAGGCTGATCGTCCC
This sequence comes from Bauldia sp., assembly GCA_035549395.1. GTDB lineage: Bacteria > Pseudomonadota > Alphaproteobacteria > Rhizobiales > Kaistiaceae > DASZQY01. The sequence goes on along the minus strand of DASZQY010000027.1, from coordinate 4,670 downwards.
GACGCGTGCGAGCCGGCGGATGAGCGCATCATGCGCCGACAGCCGCGTCGCGGTCGTGAACGTCGCCCCCGCGACATAGAGCGAGACCATGGCCGCCGCCGGGACGTTCATCTCCGAGCGCACCGAGCGCACCGCGGTGATGAGATCGACCAGCCAGTTGATCTCGTCGGCCGCCGCGGCATCCTCGAAGGCCAGCGTCGGCCAGCGGGCCAGAGCCAGCATGCCGCGCGGCGAGGCGCCTTCTGCCCGCGCCGCGTTGTCCCACAGCTCCTCGGTGAGGAACGGCATGATGGGATGGAGAAGCAGCGTGATCTGCTCCAGCACCCAGGCGACGGTGGCCTTCGTCTCGTCCTTCGCGGCGCCGTCCGGTCCGGACAGGATCGGTTTGCTCAGCTCGAGATACCAGTCGCAGGTCAGGTTCCAGACGAAACGGTAGGCGGCGGTTGCGGCTTCGTTGAAGCGATAGGCCTCGATGGCTTCACCGATCGCGCGCGCCGTGCGTGTCGTCTCGGTGGCGATCCAGCGGTTGAGCGTTTCCTTCGCCGACGACGGATCGAAGCCGGGAACCGACCGGCAGTCGTAGTGCTCGGCGAACTTCGCCGCGTTCCAGATCTTGGTGGCGAAGTTGCGCGAGGTTTCGACGCGCGATGTCGCGAGCTTGATGTCGCGGCCCTGCGTCGCGAGTACGGTCAGCGTGAAGCGCAGCGCGTCGGCGCCGTATTCGTCGATCAGGGCAAGCGGGTCGATGACGTTGCCCTTCGACTTCGACATCTTAGCACCCTTCTCGTCGCGGATAAGGGCGTGGATGTAGACGTCGCGGAAGGGCACATCCTTCATGAAGTGGAGGCCCATCATCATCATGCGGGCGACCCAGAAGAAGATGATGTCGAAGCCGGTGACCAGCGTCGACGTCGGGTAATAGCGCGCGAGCTCCGGCGTCTCGTCCGGCCAGCCCAGCGTCGAGAACGGCCACAGCGCCGACGAGAACCACGTGTCGAGCACGTCCTCGTCGCGCTTGAGCTTGATCTTGCGCGGCTTCTTGCCCTTCGGCCGGCCGGCCCCCTCCGGATAATGGGCCTCGGCCGCCGCCTGTGCCTCCTCCTCGCTCGCGGCGACAAACACGTGCCCGTCCGGCCCATACCAGGCGGGAATCTGGTGCCCCCACCAGAGCTGGCGCGAGATGCACCACGGCTGGATGTTCTCCATCCAGTCGAAGTAGGTCTTCTCCCACATCTGCGGCACGAAACGCGTGCGCCCGTCACGGACGGCAGCGATCGCCGGCGCGGCAAGCGTCCTGGCGTCGACGTACCATTGGTCGGTGAGATACGGCTCGATCGGCACCGACGAACGGTCGCCATGCGGGACGGAGTGGGTGTGATCCTCGATCTTGTCGACGAGGCCGGCCTGCTCCATCAGGTCGACGATGATCTTGCGGGCCGCGAAACGATCCTGGCCATCGACCGCGGCGATGGTGGCCTTGAGCGTGCCGCCCGGCGCGCCCTTGGCGTTGACCTCGGGCAAGCCCTCGAGGAACGCCGGGTTCTTGCCGATGGCGACGCGGCCTTCGGCATCGAGGACGCTGATCTGCGCCAGGTTGTGGCGCTTACCGACCTCGAAGTCGTTGAAGTCGTGCGCCGGTGTCATCTTCACCGCGCCCGAGCCCGTCGCCGGATCGGCGTAGGCGTCGGCGATGATCGGCAGGCGGCGGCCGACCAGCGGCAGAACGGCGAACCTACCGACCAGATCCTTGTAGCGCTCGTCGTCCGGGTTCACCGCGACGCCGCTGTCGCCGAGCATGGTCTCCGGCCGCGTCGTGGCGACGACGATGTACTTCGGACTCTTTTCAGTCCCTGTCGCGCCTTCGGCGCTCGCCGCCTCTTGCTCGCCCTCGATCGGGTAGCGGAAGTGCCAGAGCTTGCCCTTGGTCTCGACCTGCTGGACCTCGAGATCGGAGATCGCGGTCTGCAGCTTGGGGTCCCAGTTGACCAGCCGCTTGTCCTTGTAGATCAGCTTCTGACGATAGAGCTCGACGAACACCTTCACGACGGCCTTCGACAGGCCCTCGTCCATGGTGAATCGCTCGCGGCTCCAGTCGGCCGAGGCGCCAAGGCGCTTGAGCTGGCGCACGATCTGGCCGCCGGACTCGGCCTTCCAGGCCCAGACCTTTTCGAGGAACCTGTCGCGGCCGATGGAGCGCCGGTCGGGCTCCTGCCGCTCCATCATCTGGCGCTCGACCACCATCTGGGTGGCGATGCCGGCATGGTCCGTGCCCGGTTGCCAGAGCACGTCGCGGCCGCGCATGCGCATGTAGCGGACGAGGATGTCCTGCAGGGTGTTGTCGAGCGCGTGGCCGAGGTGAAGCGAGCCGGTGACGTTCGGCGGCGGGATGACGATGGTGAAGGGCCTGGCGCCCGGCTCGGCGCCCGCGCCGGCCTTGAACACGCCGGCCTGTTCCCACGCCGCATAGATGCGCGGTTCGACCGCGCTGGCTTCGTACGTCTTGTCCAGCATGAAACGCGCCGGCTTCCCGGGAGGTTTATGGAGGTGTCGTCGTAATCGGAGCGTAGCGGATATGTCAACAAATGCCGCGACATGCGGCCGGCGAGACTAGCGTCCGCCGCGCGATACCCGCTCGATCTCCTCGCGCACCAGCCGCTCGACCATCTGCGGCAGGTTGCCCTCCAGCCACTGCTTCAGCATCGGCCGGAGCAGCTCCTCGACGACCTCATCGAGCTTGTGCGCGTTGCCGCCCATCATCGCCTTGGCCAGGTCGTCGAAAGAGCCGGAGACGCTGGACTCGGCCTTCGGGGACATCAGCGCCCGCCGCGGTTGCGGCGGGGGCACCTCGCGGCGCAGGCCCGTGATACGGGCGCGCGGCACGGCGCGCTGCACACCGCTACCCGCGACAGCGACCTCCACCGTCGACGCTTTCACATTCATGCTCGGCCGCGGCAATGGGCGCACGCTCTCCAGCTCGGCGCGCACACCATCCAGCGCCTGCTCGATGGCATGCTCGATGAACTGCTGGTCGGCAAGAGCTTCGGCCGACACCGGCTCCGATGGCGTGTCGGCGCCGATCACTTCCTCGATTTCCGAAGTCTCCATGCGGTCGGGCATCACACTGGTCACGCTCGCCACCGGCTTCTTCTCGGGAACCGCGCGCGCATCGTGGCGCACGCGCTCGTTAGTCCGCTTCGCGTCGTCTTCGGAAATCGCCTGGCGGATCGATGCCAGGATTTCCTCGACCGTCGCATTCTGTCCTGGTGCCGGAGCCATCGTCTTCTCAACTGCGAATCCCGGCAGGGAGATTGCCTGATTCGAGCGTGTCGAGGCTACCGCATGTTCCGGAAAACCAGCTACGACTTTCGCCGCAGGCACCGGGTCCGGCACCAGCGCCGCCAGCCGCGGCGCGCGCCAGGCCCTTAGCGTCCGTCGGGAGTCCGCAACCCGCCCCATTGATCGCGAACCTGGGTGTAGTGCTGCGTCGGGTCGTAGGCTGCCACGGCCAAGCCGAGTTTCGCGGCGTTCAAGCCGCCGATCGCCGCCAGCAGCGAATAGGACGCGATCACTCGATCATGCTGCGCGGTCACCTGCGCCACGCGCGCGTTGAGCAGCGTCTGCTGCGAGTTCAGGACGTCGAGCTGGGTGGCCTGGCCCACCTTCTGCTCTTCGATCACACCGGACAGGGCGAGATTGGCGGCAGTCACCTCCGCATCCGCGGCACGTATCTGGGCGCGCGCCGCGTCAAGCGAGCCCCACGCCGAGATGACGGCCTCGCGGACGGCATCGCGCGCCGCGTCGAGCTGTATGCGGCGCTCGGACAGAGACTCCTTCGACTGCCGCACTTTCGAGGCCGCCTCGCCGCCCTGATAGATCGGCACGCTGAGGCGGGCGACGGCCGTGGCCGAGTCACCGTTCTGCGTGGAGACGCCCGAGCCTTCGGCGTGGGTGAGAGTGCCGGACAGCGAAACCGTCGGAAGCAGCGCCCCCTCGGCGATCTTCACGTTGTATTCGGCGATATCGATGTTGTAGCCGGCCGCCAGTATCTGCGGATGCGAGGTCATCGCGTCAGCCAGCGCCGCGTTCAGCGTCTTGGCGAGAAGGTTGTCGATCGGCTTCGCCGCGCCGAGACTCTTGGGATGGTGGCCGACGACCTGCTCGTAAACGGCGATGGCCGTATTCAGGTTGGCGATCGCGGTGTTGAGATCCGCCTGCCCGGAGGCGATCGACGCATTCGTCTGCGCCACGTCGGTCTTGGTGCCTTCGCCGACGTTGAGGCGATCCTGCGCCGCCTTCCCCTGCTGCGTCAGAAAGTCAACGTTCTCGCGACGCAGGTTAACCAGCGCCTGCGCTTCGACCAGGTTCATGAAGGCCTGCGCGGCGGACAGGAGCGTCGTCTGCTCGGTATTGCGCAGCACTTCGCGCCCGGCCAGCACTGCCGTCTCGGCGATGTTGACGCCGTTCACCGTGCGGCCGCCAGAGTAGATCGGCTGTTCGATGGTCAGCGATACGCTGCCCGGATAGTACGAGGAGCCGCTCGTCGCACTGATCTGTCCGGCCGCCGAAATCTGTGGCCGATACCCCGACAGAGCCTGAGGCACACCCTCGTCCGTCGCGCGGAGATCGGCGCGCTGGGCATTCAGCGTTGGATTGTTTTCGTAGGCCGACGC
>DASZQY010000026.1:0-7339 GCA_035549395.1 Bauldia sp. | reverse complement strand
AGAGAAGGGCGGCTTAAGCGGCGCCATGCGCGCGAACTTCCGCCCCCTCACCCTTCGTCTCTAGGCTCGCCATCGCTCGCCAAGAGACGTGTCCCTCTCCCACGAGGGGAGAGGGAGACGTGCGGATGCCTTCTCGCGTTCAAAAGGAACAGGCACCGCCTCTCCCCTGGGGGAGAGGCCGTGTTCGCCCAGCGAAGCGTCAGCGAGCGCAGGCAAACCGGGTGAGGGGGCAATTCCCGAACAGAAAGGGCCGGCGCATCCAATGGATGCACCGGCCCTGGCCTCTTGGTGACGTCCCTTTTCGGGGCGTCGGCCGCAATCTCTACGCGGTACACAACGCGTTACTTACCCTTCATTGCGTCCTTCATGCTGCCGACGGCGTTCTGAACCTTGCCGACGGCCTTCTCGGCGGCGCCTTCGGACTGCAGTTTGGCGTCCCCGGTAACCTTGCCGGCGGCTTCCTTCACGGCACCCTTCATCTGCTTGGCAGAACCGGCCATCCGATCCTTGTCCATTGGAGACTTCCTCCGTCGTTGTGTAGCCGGATAACGCGGGAGCGGCGGACTTGGTTCCGCGATCTGGAAACGACAGGGGAGGTCCATACGTTGTAGGCTGACCTCATGGCCGATCGTCTGAAGACCTACCGGGAGAAGCGCGACTTCGGGAAAACCGCCGAGCCCGAGGGCGCTGCCGCGCGTGGGCGCGCGGGCTCCAAATCCGGCGGGCGCTACCTCATCCAGAAGCACGACGCGACACGCCTGCACTTCGATTTCCGGCTGGAGCACGACGGCGTGCTGATGTCGTGGGCGATCACGCGCGGCCCGAGCTATGACCCGCACGACAAGCGGCTGGCGGTGCACGTCGAGGACCACCCCCTGGAATACGGCGACTTCGAGGGCACCATCCCCAAGGGCAGCTACGGCGGCGGCACGGTGATGCTGTGGGACGAGGGGACATGGGAGCCGGTCGGCGATCCTGACGCGGCGCTCGGCAAGGGCGACTTCAAGTTCATCCTGCACGGCGAGCGGCTGAAAGGGAAATGGGTGCTGGTGCGCATGAAGGGCAGCCGGACCGGCAAGTACGCCAAGGCGGACGCGAAGCACGAGAACTGGCTGCTGATAAAGGAGCGCGACGAATACGCCGAGGAGGAAAAGAAGCCGATCATCGAGCGGGCGCTGACCTCGGTGCGCTCCGGCCGCACGATGGAGGAGATCGCCGAGGGCAACGTCGAGTGGGTCTCCGGCCGCCGTTTCAAGGAAACGGAAAACAACGACCCCGAAAAGAAACGCAAGCCGCGCGCCAGCGGGGCGACGAAGGGGCCGCGCCTCGACCCGCCAAAATTCGTGGACCCGCAACTCGCCTCGCCGGTCGAGGCGCCCCCGGACGGCAAGGAGTGGCTGCACGAAATCAAGTTCGACGGCTATCGCATCGAGGCGGCGGTCGGCGGCGGCAGTGCGCGCATCTACACCCGCAAGGGCCTCGACTGGACGGATAAGTTCCGCAACCTCGTGCGGCCGCTGGCCGACCTGCCGTGCCGCTCGGCCCTGATCGACGGCGAGGCGGTAGTGCAGGACGAGCACGGCAAGAGCGACTTCGGGCGCCTGCAGAACGCGATCGCCGAGGGCAAGGGCACCATCGTCTACTGGGCCTTCGATCTGCTCGAGCTCGACGGCGAGAAGCTGACGAAGCTGCCGCTGACCGAGCGCAAGGCGAAGCTGCAGAAGCTGCTCGCCGACCAGCCCAAGGCGGGACCGCTGTTCTATTCCGATCACGTGCTCGGGCATGGCCGCGAGACCTTCGAGAACGCGTGCGAGATGAAGCTCGAGGGGATCGTCTCGAAACGTGCCGATGCACCGTACCGATCCGGGCGCACCAAGGGCTGGCTGAAGGCCAAGTGCGGCATGGGGCAGGAGTTCATCATCGTCGGCTGGCAGCCGTCCGACGTGAAGGGGCGGCCGTTCTCGTCGCTGCTGGTGGCGACGCGTGACGAGGACAAGCTGACCTATCGCGGCAAGATCGGCACCGGCTACGGCGAACGCGAATTGCAGGCGGTGTGGAAGGAGCTGGCAAAGCGGCCGCTCGCGAAGCCGCCGCTCGACGACGTGCCGCGCGACATCGCCCGCAAATCGAAGTTCGTGAAGCCGGAGCTGGTGGCGGAGATCGAGTTCCGCGGGTGGACGGAGGAGGGGTACGTCCGCCAGGGGGCGTTCAAGGGACTGCGCGCCGACAAGCCGGCAGGCGAAGTCGTGCGCGAGACGCCCGTCGACCCGCCAAAGGAGAGCGCCGTGATCTCCGTGTCCAATGACCAGCGCGACACGCGCGCCACCACCATCGGCGGCGTGCGCGTCACCCATCCCGACAAGGTGGTGTTCGGATCGGAGCACATCACCAAGCGCGGGCTCATCGACTACTACCGCGCGCTGGCCAAACTGATGCTGCCGCACGTGGTCGACCGGCCGCTGTCGATCGTGCGCTGCCCGGACGGCGCCGACGGCGACTGCTTCTTCCAGAAGCACGCCTCGCAGGGATTTCCCGAGGCTTTCGGGCGCGTCACGATCAAGGAAAAGGAAGCCAAGGGCGAATACCTGACCATCAGCGACGAGAAGGGGCTGATCTCGGCGGTGCAGATCGGCGCGCTGGAACTGCACATCTGGGGCGCCCACAACAAGACATTGGAGAAGCCCGACCGCATCGTCTTCGACTTCGACCCGGACGAGGCGGTGCCCTTCGAGGCGGTGAAGGAAGCGGCCAGGGAGATGCGCGACCGCCTGAAGCGCCTCGGGTTGACGTCATTTGCCATGGCGACCGGCGGCAAGGGCATCCATGTGGTGGTGCCGCTGACGCCGAAATACGGCTGGGACGACGTCAAGGATTTCGCCGAGGCGATGGCTCGCATGATGGCGGCGGACGACCCGGAGCGCTTCCTCGCCGAGATGTCGAAGGCGCGGCGCAAGGGCAAGATCTTCATCGACTACCTGCGCAACGGGCGCGGGGCGACGGCGATCGCCCCCTATTCGACGCGAGCACGGAAAGGCGCCCCGGTTGCCTGGCCGATAGGCTGGAATGAGCTGGCAAAGCTTCCCAGCGCCCATTTTGCCACGGTCGGCAATGCCGCCGATCTATTGCTGAAACGCAAGGCGGATCCGTGGAAAGATTACTTCGCCGTCAAACAAATCCTGCCGCTGGATAAGCTTGCCGGCAAATAAGCCGGCAAAGTAAATCGCGGTGGGTACTGCCGATATTGCTATTCCAATTCTTGCTCTCCTCCCTATATGATTAACGCGCTGGGGTATGCGTCAGGGAGTGTGGCCATGGTACTGAACGCAGAAGGCGTGAACGGGGCGATATACGTGCCGCCCAAGAGCGGATTGCCGTTTCTCGTCGTTACTTTTGCCGAGGGCGGCATGCGCACGGAAATGGCGGGAAGCCGCGCCGAGGCGCGGGCGCTGCTGGCGCAGCGCACCCGGCGGGCACGGCCTGCCGAGGCGCGGCCGGCGATCGCCGGATCGGATCGCTAGCTGTCAATCGATACCGCGCCGCGCTGGCTCAACGCCCTTGCGGTGGCGCGGCCATTGTGAGAACATAACAGGAACACGCTAAGTCCGGGGATAACCGGGCCGGCGTGGCGCGGCCTGGCGCGGAAGCAGCTAGGTTGGCGCCGAGACTTCGCCCCGTAAGAAGCATGAGAGGAGTGAGATCCATGGCGGGCAGCGTCAATAAAGTCATTCTGGTCGGCAATCTCGGACGCGACCCCGAGGTGCGCACGCTCAACTCGGGCGGCAAGGTCGTGAACCTCAGAATCGCCACCTCCGAAACCTGGCGCGACAAGACCAGCGGCGAACGGCAGGAACGCACCGAATGGCATTCGGTCGTGATCTACAACGAGAACCTCGCCAAGATCGCCGAGCAGTACCTGAAAAAGGGCTCCAAGGTGTACGTCGAGGGCCAGCTCCAGACCCGCAAGTGGCAGGACCAGAGCGGCGCAGAGCGGTACACGACGGAAGTGGTCCTCCAACGCTTCCGTGGCGAGCTGACCCTGCTCGACCGGGCAGGCGGCGGCGCCAGCGACATGGAGGGTGGCGATTTCGGCCGTTCGTCGGCGCTGGAAGGCGGGCGCACCGCCACGCGCGCACCGGCACGGGCCGGCGGCGGCTCGCTGGCAGAGGAACTCGACGACGAGATCCCGTTCTAGGGGCGAGCGGCGAGGAAGCGGCGTAAGCGCCGACCGCACGCTCAGCCCGATCGGTTGCAACACGACCCTTCCGAAGTCCGACGAAAGCTTCGGACTTCGGACGGCATAACTTCTCTCGTTCACCCCCTATAGCGGAAGAAATCCGCCAGCAGGTGCGGGTCCTTCAGCCAGGCGCCGAGGGCGACGAGCTGCAGCGCGACGATGACATAGAGCGTCGTGCGGAAGGGCTCCTTCCGCGTCTTGTGGCGGAAGACGTGCTGGCCAATTATCGCACCCGGACTGCCGCCGACGAGCGCGAGGCCGAGCAGCGTGCGCTCGGGGATGCGCCACGCGTCCATACCGGCGGCGCGCTTGTCGATCCCGAACAGTCCGAAGGTCACGACGCTGACCAGAGCGACCCAGGCAACAATCATCGCGGTCAGGACGTCGCCATTGCGGTCTTGACCATCGTGGTGATGCCATCGGCGACGAACTGCACCGAAAGGGCGGCGAGGATAAGTCCGAGGAGGCGGCTGACGACGATGCGGCCGGTGTCGCCAAGAATGCGGTCGAGCTGGTGCGACAGCAGGAAGACTGCGAGGCAGGCGCCGATGAGCAGCACGATAATCACGATCAGTCCCGCCATGAGACCGAACGAATGGGCCTGCGAGGCGAGCAGGATGGTCGCCGAGATCGCGCCGGGGCCGGTGATCAACGGGATCGCGAGCGGGAAAACCGCGACGTTGCGGAACTCAGCCTCGTCCACGGCGGTCTGGGCCGTTGCCGATTTGCGCTCTTCGCGCCGGCCAAACACCATCTCGAAGGCAATGACGAACAGGAGCAGGCCACCGGCAATGCGGAAGGCCGGCAAGGTTATGCCGAGGAAGCCGATCAGCGGCTCCCCGACGAGCGCGAAGGCGATGAGCGCGACGCCGGCGATAACGGTGGCGCGGATCGCGGTCGAGCGCCGCTCGGAGCGTGTGCGCCCGGCGGTGAGCACGACGAACACCGGGGCGAGGCCCGGCGGGTCGATGGTCACAAACAACGTGACGAGGGCGGTCAGGAAGAAATCGACCAAGCGCGCACCATAGAGTCGGCCGTTGGCGGCATGGTGACAGCGTGGCGTGCCGAAGGCCAGTGGCCGCCGACACAGCCCCGGGGCGATATCGCCCGTACAAGGCTGGCGCACTTGCCCGGCCACGGCGCGGCATGGTTATGTCCGGCGCGGCCGTTTCGGGGAACGACCATGCAGGATGCGGCATACCGCAGGCGTCTGGCAGATGACCTGCCCAAGTGGCTCGATGCCGGGTGGGTGACGGCCGGCGGGGCCAGCGCCATTCTCGCCGCAGTTGACGGGGAGCCCGGCGGGCGGCGCGCGACGTTCTCGCTTTCGGCAATTCTGGGCACGCTCGGCGCGCTTCTGCTTGGGCTTGCGGTCATCGCCTACGTCGGTGCGCAATGGGAGGCGGTGCCGCGCGTGGCGCGGCTGGCGGCAATCGCACTGGCGCTGCTGGTTGCGTATGTCGCCGCCTTTGAATTCGATCGCCGCGGCCACCGAATCTTCGCCGAGGCGGGCGTGCTGGCCGCCGGGCTGGTCTACGCCGGCGCCATCGCGCTGGTCGGGCAGGCCTACCACCTGAGCGGCGACTTCGCCGGGGCGGTGATGCTGTTCGAGGCGGGGATTCTCGGCGCTGCGCTGTTCACTGGCTCGCCGACGTTGATCATTCTCGGCCTGACCGGGGCGGGCTACTGGACGTGGCTCGCGACCGGCCAGGGCATCGTGCCCCATTGGCCGAGCCTCGCAGCGATCGTGCTCGGGATAGTGGTCGCGACGCTGCAGCGCGCACACTACGGCCGCATCATCGCCATCTGCGCCCTCATGTTCTGGATGGCGCTGACGCTGCTCACCCTGGGGCACCAGCACGACTGGTCGTTCCTCGGCGGCGTCACGGCGTTTGCGACGGTGTCACTGGCCTTCTTCGGCGTCGGCGCCATGCTGGCCAGCTTTGGACGGGTGCCGCGGATCGCGGCCCTTGGTGACGCCACGCTGTGGCCATCGCTGCTTGCGGTGCTCATCACGCTGGGCGGCCTGCAGACAACGCATCATCCCCTGCACGCCGGCGAGGATGTGTGGAACGTCGTGGTGGCCGCCGGTGCGGTGGCCGTCATCGCGACCGGCATCGCGACGCTGGCACGGCTGATGACGATGCTCGACTTTCTCGCGGTGCTCGTCCTCACCGCCGCGACGATGGCGTTCGCGTTTTTCCAGCCTGAGGACGAGATCGTGCGCAACGCATGCGGCGGAGCGATCGTCATCGTCGCGGCCGTATGGGCGGTGGTCCTCGGCCAGTCAGGGCGCCATCCGATCGGCAAGGCGTTCGGGCTCGCCGCCTTCGGGCTCGAGGTCATCTACATCTACGTCTTCACCATCGGCTCGCGGATCGACACGGCGCTCGCCTTCCTGATCGGCGGCGTGCTGTTCATCGTGCTGGCGTACGTCCTGTTCCGTATCGACCGCGTCCTGGCGCGGCGCTCAGCCGCGGCTGCGATCGTCGCCGACCTCAAGTTGGAAACGCCGCTGCCAACGGCGCCTCCGGCAAGCGCAACCGCCGCGGAGCCGTTGGTGACACCTGCGGGCGAGGCCCCCGACGACACGCCGCAACCTCCGCCAACGACCTCGTCGCCTGACCCTGGAGGAACGCCGTGAGGCTGCCTTCGTATCGGCTGGGCGTGATCCTGGCGTTTATCCTTCAGGTCGGCCTGCTCGGCTGGCTGGTCGCGGACCGCGCCATGCTGATTGCCAACGGCAAGGAGATCCGGCTCGAGGTGTTGCCCGTCGACCCGGCGGACCTTTTTCGCGGCGACTATGTGACGCTGAACTACGCGATCTCGCGCATCGCCAGCACCAGCGTCGACGGCGACGACGACTTCAACTACCAGGATCCGATCTACGTCACCCTGGCCGACGACGGCGCGGGCGGGTGGAAGGCAACCGCGATCAGCCACGCCGCGCCGGCGGCCGGCGTGTTCCTGAAGGGGACGGTGCACGAGATCGGGCATGGCGGGCCGTGCGCCGGGGTATCCGGATGCACGCTCTACTCGGTCGCCTACAACCTCGAACAATGGTTCGTGCCGGAAGGCACCGGGCACGATATCGATTCAGCGCGC
>DASZQY010000025.1:0-7307 GCA_035549395.1 Bauldia sp. | reverse complement strand
GACTGGCGGAGCGACGTCGCGCTGGCAAAGGCCGCGCGTCAAAGCGTCGGCGATGACATCGACTTGATGATCGATGTTGGGCTGTGCTGGGACGCGCGCACGGCGATCGAGCGTGCGCGGATGCTTGAAGAGTTCCGACTCTACTGGTTGGAGGCGCCAATGCCCTTCTTCCCGATGGAAGCCTATGCCGAGCTCTGCGCTGTCAGCCCCATCCGAATATCGTGCGAAAGTGCGGGCGGCTTCTGGGAGAGCGCCGACGCCATCCGCCGCGGGAAGCTGCATGTCATTCTGCCGGATGTCTCCAATGTGGGCGGCATCGCCGAATGGAAGCGGATTGCGGACGTCGCACGGACGGCGGGATCCTGGTGCGTGCCGCATTGCTTCAGCACCGGCATTCAGCGCGCGGCTTCGCTACATCTGGTCGCCAATCAGCCCGGAACCGATCTTATCGAATGTTCCGAGCAAGGTTCGCCGCTGAACACCGCTCTCGTGCAACCCGCGCTGGGCGCCGTCGACGGCTACATCGAGGTGCCTGAGGAACCGGGCCTCGGCATCGAACTCGATCCCAAAATCGTCGAACGTTATCGCTTCGCCTAATGTCAGCAGCAGCGCCGCCACACCAAACTTGAGAACGGCATTTCGTGTGGACCAGCAGTCGGATTCTGTCGCAGAGCGACAACCGTTCCAAAGCGTCCGATAAGCCAGACATGGCAACGCCGCTTTGGGTCAAAAGCAATCGTTGTTGCGTGCGGCAATCGGGAAGGACGACTCTGGAAATGGCAGAAGAGTCAGCTGTCCCCCAAACCCTCACCCACCAATGCGGATGATCGTCTTGCCTGTGCGTCGCTCGGTCGGGTTCAAGGCCGCGACGGCATTGTCGAGAGTCGAGACGGTGCCGATGTTCGTTCGCAGTCGCCCGTCGCGCACCCGCTGGACGACCTCACTCAATTGGGAACGATCGGACTCGACAACGAAGTCGATCGCCAAGCCGTCAGCAGGCCGCGCTTGGGGCGGCCCGACGATAGACACCAGCGTTCCTCCAGCTCGAACCAAGCTCGCCGACCGCTTCCCGATATCGCCGCCGATGACGTCGAATACCAGATCGACTCTACCAACGTCTTCGAGGACATCGTTCTCGAGGTCGACGAACTCCTGCGCATCGAAGTCGAGCGCAGTCTGACGGTCGCCAGTGCGTCCAGTGCCAATCACGTACGCGCCAGCCTCGCGAGCCAGTTGCGTCACCATCGACCCTACTGCCCCGGCCGCGCCGTGCACGAGGACAGTCTGCCCAGTCTGAAGGCGGCCATGCGTGAACAGCCCCTGCCATGCGGTTAGGCCCGAGATCGGCAGGCTCGCGCCAACCATGAAGTCGACATCGCCCGGCAACGGCGCCACATTGCGGGCCTCGACGGCCACAAACTCCGCCAAGGTGCCGTCGCGGCTCCAGTCTGCGACGCCGAACACCCGCTGTCCCACCGACAGCCCCGTCGTGCCATAACCGAGAGCAGTGACCACTCCGGCCAGCTCGTGCCCGGGGATCGACGGTGTTCGATCGCGCTCGAGCCGATCGGTCCAGGTCGAGGGCCACGTCAGCTCGGTCGGGACGAATCCCGACGCTCGAACTTGAACGACGATGTCGCCTATCGCTGCCCGCGGCTCAGGACGCTCCGCCAGCGTCAAACCCGCCGTTCCCGCCGCCCGGTCCGTCACCACGATCGCCTTCATGTCCATTTCTCCTCGCCGATGTCCGCCCCGGCTTGCCCTCTGCCTTGCTCAATAGGATTCGCGGCAATGCCCGCGGTTCCGGCGTCGCAGGACCATGGGCGAGAGCAGCTTCGCCGAGCTCCTTCAGCAAATCCCTCGTTTTCTTGGTCGTCAGCGACCTATGGCGAACGTTGGCGAATGAGGGTCCTGGCGGAGGGAGCGGGATTCGAACCCGCGTTACGGTTGCCCGTAAACACGCTTTCCAAGCGTGCGCCTTCAGCCTCTCGGCCACCCCTCCATCCTCAGGGCGCGGCACTATAGCCCCGCACTCTCCCCAGGCAAGCGTTCACGCACGTATCGCCGAGAGTTGACGCGGTACCCCATTGCGGCCGAAATGTGCCGAAACCACATACGGGTCGGCCCGGAAAACAGCCACCAAGAAGTGGAGCAAGCAGGCCGCCCAAGGAAACAAGGGAATCCGACGACCACCATGATCGGTTTTGCGTCGCGTTTCGTGGGTCTGTGGTTCGTGGCCGGGGCGCTGGTCGCCGTGGTCGTAGATGCAGCCAAAACACTGGCCCTCTCCCAGCTAACGGTGACCCCTCTCGGGGCAACTCTGTTTGCCATCGCCCCGTCGGCTCTCGTCGGCGCACAGAGTTTCGTCCAGCAGCACATCGAGCCGGCGGTCGGGGGCTGGGTTTGGGATCCCCTCATCCAGTGGCTGCTCTTGCTGCCGGCCTGGGGCGTACTTGGTTTCCTCGGTTTCCTGCTGACCTGGCTCGGACGCAGGCGCCGCGTCAGGCTCGCCTATGCGTGACCTTAACAAGAAGAAGAACAAATCGCCGGCCTGTGGCCGGCAGAAGGAGCAAGCATCATGAGCATCTTCGATCTCGCCTTTGGCACCAAGGACCAGATGCCGACCGCGGAGACGGCCTTGCGCGGCCGCCCCGAGGCGATCCCGACGGCCGAGACGCACTTCGTCAATCATCGCCCTTTGAAAGGCCCCTACCCCGATGGAATCGAGACGGCGCTTTTTGGCCTTGGCTGCTTCTGGGGAGCGGAGAAGGCGTTTTGGAAGATGCCCGGGGTCTATGTAACGGCGGTGGGTTACGCCGGCGGCTACACGCCGAACCCGACCTACCGCGAGGTGTGCACCGGCCGCACCGGCCATAACGAGGTGGTTCTGGTCGCTTTCGACCCGAAGCAGGTGAGCTATGCGGCGCTGGTAAAGGCGTTCTTCGAGGCGCACGATCCCACTCAGGGCATGCGCCAGGGCAATGACATCGGAACGCAATATCGCTCAGGCATTTATGTAGCGAACGCCGAGCAGCGCGCGACGGCCAAGCAGATCAAGGCGTCGTACGAGAAGGCGCTGAAGGCCAAAGGCTATGGCGCCATCACCACCGAGATCGTCGAGCGGCCAGCCTTCTACTTCGCCGAGGACTACCACCAACAGTACCTCGCCAAGAATCCCGCAGGCTACTGCGGTTTGGGCGGGACCGGCGTCGCTTGTCAGGTCGGAACCGGCGTCACGGCCCACTAGCGGCGCGATCCCGGACGAAGACGGCATGGTGCATCGCGTCGGCAAGCACGAAGACGCCGCCAAAGCTCTGGTGCGGCTTGCACGACGCGATCTGGAGGCGGCGGTGCGCGAGTTTCGCGACGCCGCTTCGCGTGAGGAGAGCGTCCACAGGGTGCGGCAGCGCCTGAAACGGGTGCGCACCATTCTTAAGGTGCTGGAGCCCGCCTTCGGCGATCGTGCCGTATTGCTGCGCCGAAACCTCGGTGAAACGGCGCGCCTTCTTGCGACGACACGCGATGCCGACGTCGTCGCGGCAAGCGCGCGTTCGCTTGCCGCAACTGCTGGCGATGCCCAGCACCTTGGCCTCGACCGCGTGGTCAGTGCGCTCGACGCCGAAGCCGCCGCCGCCCACCGCGAAAGGACACCGGTAGGAGAGGTCAACCGCCGCCTTGCCGCGGCCGCAGCCACGGTGTCGGGATTCGATACGAGCTTCGACGGCGACGAACTGATCGAAGAGGCCATGCGTCGCGCTTACGCACGCGGGCGCAAGGCCATGAAGCGCGCCCGCCAGACACTGGCCACGCCCGATCTTCACGAGTGGCGGAAGTCCGTAAAACACCTCTGGTTCGTGCTTCGCCTGGCGCGCAAGCGCCTGCCCAACCCCGCGAGCAGGGTCGCGCCCGAACTCGAGCGCCTGGGCGAGGTGCTGGGTGCCGACAACGACCAGGCGCTGCTGGCCGAGAAGCTGGCGTTGTCGCCAACCGGCGATCTTTCGCTGATGGGCCAGCTTTCACTGATTGCCAAGCGGCGCAATGCGCTGGAGACGGAAGCCTTTGCTCTAGGTGGGCAGATCTATCACCGCAAGCCGGCTGCCTTTGTGACGCGAATGGCCGTCCGCAAGGCGTAGGACGTCAGTTTCCTGCCGGACGCACATGCGGCAATGGCACTGCCGAAGCCTCCGCCACTCCAGCCCCGGCGCCCTGCTCCAGCACATCCGTACACGCCTTTGGCAAGTCGGCGAGGGTAATCGGCGGCGGAGGCGGTTTCGGCTTCACAGGGTGCTTTGGGGGCGGCGCCGGCGGGGGCGGCGGCTTGAACCAAGCTTCGAGCGAGGCGTCGCAGCCGTCCCCGGGGGGTGGCGGATCCTGCTCGTCACAGCCCGACACACCCGGCGGGCACTGCAGGCGCACGTGGAAATGATCGTCGTGGCCAGGCCACGGACGCAGCTTGCGGAGCCAGGCAGTATTGGTGCCGCTTGTTTCGCAAAGCTGCTTTTTGATAGCGGGGCTAACGAAGATGCGTTCGACTTCCGGGAAAGATGTCGCCTGCTGCAGCAACCGCCCGAAAACCGGCGACCACTTGTTCGGGTCGACCTGCAGTTTGCCCGGTATCAGCAGCGAGGTCGCGCCCATGGTCTCGCGCTCGGCGGTGCTCAGCGTGTAGTTTGGCATCGGCGTGAACCAGAGATCGACGTCGAGGCCAATCTGGTGGCTGGCGTGACCGGTCGGCATCGGCCCGCCGCGTGGCTGCGACATGTCGCCGACGAGCAGTCCGTTCCAGCCGATTTTCGAAGCCGCGTCCGACAGCTTCTCGATATACGAGACGAGCGCGGGCATGCCCCAGTGGCGATTGCGCGACAGGCGCATCACCTGCCAGTGCGGTCCGTCGAGGGGCAAGGGCGCGGCGCCGGCGAGACATCCCTTCGCGTAGAAGCCGATAGGTCGCGGCGGCCCGGAACTCGGTCCGGTGACATGGCTGAAGAGCACTTTGGCCGGCAGCGTGATCGCCGCCGCGGCGGCGCCGGCAATTGCGATGCAGCCTGCCGCCGCCGCGACCATGAGGAGCCGCCGTTTATGTCCGTCAGATCGCAAGATTGTTACCCGCTCCCGCACGCCTCGAGCGCGGGACGGATTATCGCCCGAAATTGAAATGCAACAACTGCTTAGTGATGCGCCGTCGTCTCAGTCATCGAAGCGCCGGATTTTCGCACCGGCCAGACCACGAAGGCGTCACCAAAGCATCGCACCCGCTTCGTAAGAGTGCGCCCGTTCCCGTTGACTGACGAGGATCGAGAGGAGGCTCTCATGTTCAAGCCAATCGCAGACCTGCCGAAGGGCGCCGTTGGATTCGAGGCGCACGGCCGCGTTACCGATGCCGACCGCACCAGGATTTTCGAGCCGACCATGGAGTGGGCCCTCGAGCGGGCCGCCAAGGTGCGCCTGTTGTATGTCGCCGCCGGAGACTTCGACGGATACGAGCGCGGCGATGCTTACGACGACGGCGTCTTCGGCACCCGCCATTTCACCGATTTCGACCGGATCGCTTTCGTCGCCGACGACGGTCCGTACGCCCGCTCGGTCGCGGCACTGGACGGGCTGATGCCGGCCAGCGTCAAGGTATTCGGGCCGGCGGAGGTCGACACGGCGAAGGCGTGGCTGGCGGCCTGATCCGCCGGCACGCTGGTTGAAGCCGGCGCCCTCGGCTATGATGAGAATGACAGGCGTACCACGCTTGCCGATCATTGCGAGGACGTCATGCGATCCTTGACCCGATCTGTGCTCGCTGGCGCTTTCGCGGCGGGCGTGCTTGTGGCGACGGCCGCCGGTGCCTGGGCCGACTGCAAACGGTTCGTCTGCGTCAGCGGCAGCGATGACGGGCGGACCCATATCGTTTACATGACTCCCGTCGAGGGATTCCGCGGTGAAACGCCGACCTTCGTCGTGAGCATCATGGGCCTGCCGCAACAAGACATGCCAGGCAACATGTTCACGATGTCGGAGCGGCCGGGTCAGGTGCTGCAGTATTCGATTGACGTGTGCTGGAAAGGCAGCGGCCTGTTCGCCTCGTCGAATTGCTCCGGATGGGAATCGTTCAAGCACCACGTGCCGACCAAGTTCTGAGCCGGTGAATCGCTCAGGACGGGATGGATGCGGCCTGGCCGCTACGCCTAATCCTCGATCTTCAGTGCGGCGATGAAGGCTTCCTGCGGGATGTCGACCTTGCCGAACTGGCGCATGCGCTTCTTGCCTTCCTTCTGCTTCTCAAGAAGCTTGCGCTTGCGGGTGACGTCGCCGCCATAGCACTTGGCGAGCACGTCCTTGCGCATGGCGCGGACCGTCTCGCGGGCGATGATCTTGCCGCCGATCGCCGCCTGGATGGGCACCTGGAACATGTGCGGCGGGATCAGCTCCTTCAGCTTCTCGACCATGGCGCGACCGCGCGTTTCGGCGCGGGTGCGGTGGACAAGCATGGCAAGCGCGTCGACCGGATCGCCATTCACCAGAATCTGCAGCTTCACCAGGTCGGCGGGCTTGTAGTCGGTCAGATGATAGTCGAAGGAGGCGTAGCCCTTCGACACGGATTTCAGCCGGTCGTAGAAATCGAACACGACCTCATTCAGGGGCAGGTCGTACTTCACCAGGGCGCGCGTGCCGACGTAGGTGAGCTCTTTCTGGACACCGCGACGGTCCTGGCAAAGCTTGATCACGGCGCCGAGATATTCGTCGGGCGTCAGCACCGTGGCCTCGATCCACGGCTCGCGAATTTCGGCGATCTTCACCACGTCCGGCATGTCGACGGGATTGTGGATTTCGATGGCTGAGCCATCGGTCAGCGTCATCTGATAGATGACGGAGGGCGCCGTCGCGATGAGGTCGAGGTTGAATTCGCGCTCGAGCCGCTCCTGGATGATCTCGAGATGGAGCAGCCCGAGGAAGCCACAGCGGAAGCCGAAGCCCAGAGCCGCCGAGGTCTCCATCTCGAAGGAGAAGCTGGCATCGTTGAGGCGGAGCTTGCCGACGGCGGCGCGCAGATCCTCGAACTGCGCCGCGTCGACCGGAAAGAGACCGCAGAAGACCACCGGGATAGCGGGCCGGAAACCCGGCAGCATGGTCGCCACCGGCCGGCGGTCATCGGTGATCGTATCGCCGATGCGCGTGTCGGCGACTTCCTTGATCGAGGCGGTGAGGAAGCCGATCTCGCCTGGCCCGAGCGCATCGACCGGCGTCAGCTTGGGCGTGAACACACCGACGCGCTCGACATCGTAGGCGGCGCCGGTGCCCATCATGCGGATTCGGTCGCC
>DASZQY010000024.1:0-3769 GCA_035549395.1 Bauldia sp. | reverse complement strand
ACTGGCGGCGGCCGCGGCCACCCTTGCCGTCGTCGTCCCGATGGACGGCTTCCACATGCGCCACGCCAAGCTGGAGGCGCTCGATCTTGCCCGCTTCAAGGGCGCGCCGCGCACCTTCGAAGCGGCTGCCTTCGCCAGCTTCCTCGCCTCCCTTAAGTCGGCGACCGCGGCGGTCCGCGGGCCGGGCTATTCGCGCAAGATCGAGGATGTCGTCGACGACATGATCGCAATTCCCGCAGAAGCGCCCGTGCTGCTCGTCGAGGGCAATTACCTGCTGCTGGCCGACGGCGCCTGGCCGGCGGTTGGCGCGCTACTCGACCGTCGCGTCTTCCTCGACGTGCCGCGCGAGCTCGTGCGCCAGCGCCTGCTCAGGCGTCACGCCGAGGAGGGTTTGTTCACCGCCGAGCGCAATCTGCGCCACGTCGAATCCGTTGATCTTCCCAACTACGACTTGATCGCGGCGACACGCAACGCCGCCGATGTCGCCATCACGCTCGACATCAACGTATAGGTCGGCCGGGCCGGCGCCGGCAGACGACGGCTACTTCGCGGCGCCTGCGCCGTTCGGCTCGGCGAGCAGCCGCGCCGTGCGCTGGTAGTGCGCGTAAAGCAGCGACACTGCCTTCTCGGCGTTGCGGTCGAGGGCGGCGTCGGCGAGCTCCTGGTGCTCCTTCACGACGTCGCGGCGTGCGAATGATCGGGCGATCGACAGCGAGCGATAGCGCACGGCGCGGTCGTAAAGCTGGTCGGCGAGATCGATCGCGATGCGGTTGCCGCAGCCTGAAATCAACGCCATGTGAAAGCGCTTGTGCAGCCGCTCCCACTCCGGGTTGGCGCGAAACTCGCCCTCGCCGATGGAGCGCGGCGCCCGCGCCAGCTCATAGATGGCGATGACGACGGCGTGCTCCCACTTCGCCGTGCCGCGCGTGATGGATTCGCGGAGCGCGTTGCCCTCCAGCCAGCAGCGCGTCTGCACCAGCTCATCGAGGTCGCCGTCGTCCGCCGGCGCGACGCGAAAGCCGCGCTTGTCAGCCCGCGTCACCAGCCCGTCGGCGGTAAGTTGGCTGAGCGCCTCGCGCAGCGGGCTCGCGCCGGCGCCGTAGCGCTGCCGTAACGCGTGAATCTTCAGCTTCTCGTGCGGTTTGAGTTCGCCGCCGAGGATGTCGCCGCGAATGCGCTGGTAGGCGAGCTGGGCGAGACTTGTGCCTTGGGCCGAGCCCGATTCCGTGTCCGCCATCGCCCTTCTCTTGGGATCGCCTGAATGCGCGTGAATCTAATTCGCGGCCTTCACATTGTCGAGAAATATAGCCATCTGCAGTTTTTATCGACAAAATTGCTTTGCAATCCATTTTTGTCGTTATAAAACCACGAGCGGGAGGAAGGCATTGCATGCGCATTGTGTCCTACCGCCTGCCCGGCGGTGATGGGTTCGGCGTCAGGGTTTCCGAGGGTGTCATCGACCTTTCCGGCCGCACGACGTTGTTCGAGCTGCTGCGCCTGTCGCCGCCTGCCATCCAGCGGCTGGTGGAAGAGGCTGAGAAGCGCGGTGCGCCGGTGCGGCCGTGGAACAGCCTCGCCCTGCTACCCGTCATCCCCCGTCCGGGAAAATTCATCTGCCTCGGCCTGAACTACATCGATCACGCCAAAGAAGGCGGCTATACGCTGCCGCCGTGGCCGACCCTGTTCATGCGCGGCCCGACTTCGCTTGTCGCGGCTGGCGAGCCGATCGTGCGGCCGTCGCTTTCCGATACGCTGGATTACGAGGCTGAGCTCGCGGTGGTCATCGGCCAGCCGGGGCGCCGGGTGGACGAGGCGAACGCCCTTGGTCACGTTGCCGGCTATGCGCTGTTCAACGACGCCACGGTCCGCGAGTACCAGCGCATCACCACGCAGTGGACTCCCGGCAAGAATTTCGACGGCACCGGCGCCTTCGGTCCGGAGCTGGTGACGCCCGACGAGCTCCCGCCCGGTGCCGTCGGCCTGCGCATCAAGTCGCGGCTCAACGGCGCCGTCATGCAGGATGGCAACACGGCCGACATGATGTTCAGCGTCGCCAGAACCATATCGCTGCTCTCGGAGGTGATGACGCTCGAGACCGGCGATGTGATCGCCATGGGCACGCCGGCCGGCGTCGGCCACGCGCGCCGGCCGCCGGTATGGATGCGTCCCGGCGACGTCTGCGAGATCGAGATCGAGAAGATCGGCATCCTCAGCAACCCGGTGTTTGCCGAGGCCGACGCGATGAAACAGAGGGCAGCGCTGTGAAAGCCGCTGCTGCCATGCGGTCTGAGACAGCGCCGCCGGTACTCTCCCTCACCGGCCTCAGCAAGACGTTCGGCGGCACGCAGGCGCTGCGCGCCGTCGATTTCTCCGTGCTGCGTGGCGAGATCCACGCCCTGCTTGGCGCCAATGGCGCCGGCAAGTCGACCCTGATCAAGATCCTCGCCGGCGTTTACACCGCCGATGCCGGCGCGCTGCTCATCGACGGCGAGCCGGTGGCGCCGCGCGGCGATCACCGCATTGCTTTTGTCCATCAGGATCTCGGCCTCATCGAGACCATGAGCGTCGGCGAGAACATGGCGATGGGCTACGGCTACCCGCGCAAGAAGAGCCGCATGATCGACTGGCGCGCCGTCTCGGCCACCGCCGAGAAGGCGCTCGATTTCCTGGGCTCTCCGTTGCCGCTCGACCGCCCGGTGGCGGATCTGAGCCGTGCCGAAAAATCCATCGTCGCCATCGCCCGCGCCCTCTCGCGCAAGGCCGAGCTGCTCGTCCTCGACGAGCCGACCGCGAGCTTGCCGGAAGCCGATGTCGGCCGCCTGTTCCGCAGCCTTACCCGCCTCCGCGACAATGGCGTCAGCATCATCTACGTCAGCCATCGCCTGGATGAGGTCTTCCGCCTGGCCGACGCCGTGACGGTGCTTCGCGATGGACGGGTGGTTGCCGTGCATCGCCCGCTCGATATCTCGTCCGAGCAACTGGTCAGGGAAATCGTTGGCGGCGTGCCGGTCACGCGCACCCGCGCTCGCGCCGCCACCAGCAGCGCGCCGGCTCTCACCGTAAAGGATTTCCGCGTCGGCCTGTTCGGGCCGGTTTCGTTCGACGTCGCCGGTGGCGAGATTGTCGGGCTCGCCGGCCTCCGCGGCCAGGGGCACGAGGCCATCGGCCGCGGCATCGCCGGCGTGCTGCCGCGCACCAGCGGTTCGGTCAGCGTCGGCGGGCGCCAGCGCGAACTTGGCAGTCCGGCAGAGGCGATTGCCGCCGGCATCGGCTTCGTCACCGGCAAGCGTGCCGAGGAAGCGCTCGCCGGCACCATGACCGTGAAGGAAAACCTCTATCTCAACCCGCTGAACTTTGGCGCCACCAACCTGACCTACCGCAGCCTCACGGCCGAGCGCCGCGACTGTGCCGAGGTGCTCCGCCGGTTCGATGTGCGGCCGCCGGAGCCCGATCGCGACGTCAACACGCTTTCCGGCGGCAACCAGCAGAAGGTCGTGCTCGCCCGCTGGGCCGGCCGCAAGTACCGGGTGCTGGTACTGGAGGATCCCACCATCGGCGTCGACGTCGGCGCCAAGGCGCAGATTTACCGCATGCTGGCCGAAGACGCCGCCGCGGGCACGGCGATCGTCGTTGTCTCGTCCGATCTCGATGAGCTCGCCCAGATCTGCGACCGCGTGCTTGCCTTCAGCCGCGGCCGCATCGTTGCCGAACTGAATCGCGGCGAAATCAGCGTCGAGGCTCTGACCCGCGCCGTCGGCGGCATCGCCGA
>DASZQY010000023.1:0-1764 GCA_035549395.1 Bauldia sp. | reverse complement strand
CGAGTTGATCCTCGAAGTGCACCGCGGCGGCACCCGCCTCGATCATCGCTTTCATCAGCTCGAAGGCGTTGAGTGCGCCGCCGAAGCCGGCCTCCGCATCGGCCACGATGGGCGCAAACCAGTACGTCGAGGCGTCGCCCTCGAGGCGCGCGATCTGGTCGGCGCGGCGGAAGGCCTTGTTGATGCGCCGGACGACGTCAGGGACAGAGCTCGCCGGATAGAGCGACTGATCCGGGTACATCTCGCCAGCATTGTTGGCGTCGGCCGCCACTTGCCAGCCGGAGAGGTAGATCGCCTCCAGGCCGGCCTTCACCTGCTGCACGGCCTGATTCCCGGTCAGTGCACCGAGGGCGCGAACCAACGGGCGCTCCGCCAGAAGCTTGCGCAGCCGCTCTGAGCCGAGACGTGCCAGCGTGTGTTCCACCCGCACAGAACCGGCGAGTTTCTCGACATCACTCGGGCTGTAATCGCGGCGAATCGCCGGTGGGGTTGTTGGACTTGTCATTGGCGTCACTCCTTTGCAGTGGCGCAGAGATGGATTGACAAGCCGGCACGGTCAATAAATATCTGAAATCGCTATGAAATCTTGAATTGTGTGAACAGCATTACAGGCCTCGCCTGTCATGTTGTAATGTTTGTAAGTACCGAGGACGTCCCACCGATGAAAGCCATGCGGATTGGCGGCAAGCTGCGCCGCCTGAGACAGGAGCGCCGGCTGAGCCAGGCGCAGATGGCGCGCGAGCTTGGCATAAGCGCCAGCTACCTGACGCTGCTCGAGACCAACCAGCGCCCGGTCACCGTGCGCGTGTTGCTCCGGCTGGTCGAGAAGTTCCAGGTCGACCTGGCTGATTTCGCCACCGACATCGACCAACGCCTGTCGCTGGAGCTCATGGAGGCGCTTTCGGACCCGATGTTCGAGAATGCCCAACTCAGGGCAAGCGACGTGCAGGAGCTGGTCAGCACGCTGCCGGCAGTCGGCCGCGCCTTGCTCGACCTTTATGATGCCTACCAGCGCCGCCTGCCCTCCGAAGCGCAGGCAGCCGAGGGCCAGGACGCAGCAGAGGCGCCTCCGGCGACCATTCCGTCGGAAGAGGTCACCGAGTATATCCAGCGCCACCTCAACTATTTCCCGGAGATCGAGGAAGCTGCGGAGAAGCTGTGGGGCGACAACGGCCTCGCCATCCACACGCTGGGCGAGGGATTGATCGCAATGCTGCGCCAGCGGTTTGCAATCGACGTCGAGGTGCGCCCGGCAAACGAAATGGGCGAGGTGTCGCGGCGCTATGATCAGCTGACGCGGCGGCTCGACATCTCGGAGATGCTGCCGTTACCGAGCCGCCTTTTCCAGATCGCTCACCAGATTGCCTATCTGGCTCACCACGCATTGCTCGACCGGATGGTGGAGGACGGTGCGTTCTCCTCGGCGGAGGCACGCGCGCTCATGCGGACGGCGCTCGCCAATTACTTCGCCGGCGCGGTGCTCATGCCCTACCGCCTTTTCCGCGACGCCGCAGTCAGCACGCGCTACAACATCGAGGTTCTGAAGAACCGCTTCGGCGTTTCCTTCGAGCAGGTCTGTCACCGGCTGACGACGTTGCGCCGGTCCGGCGCGGAGGGCGTGCCCTTCCACTTCATCCGGGTCGATATCGCCGGAAACATCTCAAAGCGATTCTCGGCCTCGGGCATTCACATCGCCCGCTTCGGGGCGGCGTGCCCGCGCTGGAACGTGTACGACGCCTTCGCCACGCCCGGCATGCTGCGCGT
>DASZQY010000022.1:0-6104 GCA_035549395.1 Bauldia sp. | reverse complement strand
CTGGTCTGGGATGCGACCCATTTGGCGAGGTACTGGTCGGGGAGGAAGATCACGCTGTCCGTCCCCATCGCCTCAACGACTTCGACGGCGTTCGACGACGTGCAGCAGATGTCGCTCTCGGCCTTCACATCGGCCGACGTATTGACGTAGGTGACCACCGGCACACCGGGATAGCGTTCGCGCATCAGGCGCACGTCGGCACCGGTGATGGAAGCGGCCAGTGAGCAACCGGCCCGGGTGTCCGGGATCAGGACCGTCTTGTCGGGATTGAGCAGCTTCGAGGTCTCGGCCATGAAGTGCACGCCG
The DNA here is from genome assembly GCA_035549395.1 of Bauldia sp. Taxonomy (GTDB): domain Bacteria; phylum Pseudomonadota; class Alphaproteobacteria; order Rhizobiales; family Kaistiaceae; genus DASZQY01. Next base: position 5,798 of record DASZQY010000022.1, on the reverse strand, counting down.
CACTGGACGATGACATCGGCGTCACTCTTGGCCGCCGCGATGGCGAGCTGGAGGGAATCGCCGGTAATGTCGGCGACACAATGGAATATCTCGGGCGTCTGGTAGTTGTGCGCCAGAATGACCGCGTTGCGCTGCTTCTTGAGGTCGTTGATCGCCTTCACGTACGGCGCCATCACCGGCCATTCGATCGCCGGCACGACATTCTTGATACGCTCGTAGAGGTGCGCGGTCTCGGCCGCGACCTCGTCCGTGTATTCGAGGGATGGCATTGGCATCTCGGCAAAACGCTGCCGGGCCTCGCGCGGTTTCACCGCGGGCTCGTGATGAAGGGTCGCCACTTCCTGCCTCCTGATATATACTCAAACTGAGTATATATCGACGCTGAAAAATACCGGCAAAGGGCCGGTCGACACACGTCCGACATATAAGCACCGCGCGAGCAAAATTCCAACAGCGCGTGCATCATTCTTATGCATCGATGCGATCAGCACATTTCATCGGACGCCGCTGCAAGACGCCCTAGAATCTTCGGCGCCTGCTCCACATCCGAACACCCCACCATGACCACCGCCGTGCCTGCCCCGCGACAATCGGCCGGGCCTCTGTTCACTCTTCCCGTCGTCCTCGCCGCCGGATGTCTGATCTCGGTCCTCTCCTTCGGTCCGCGCTCGACGATGGGCTTCTTCCTGACGCCCATGACCACGACCTATGGCTGGAGCCGCGAGACATTCGCGCTCGCGATCGCCATCCAGAATCTGGTGTGGGGCATCGCGCAGCCTTTCGCCGGCATTATCGCCGATCGCTACGGCACCGCGCGCGTCATCACCGGCGGCGCCATCTTCTACGCGCTGGGCCTGTTTGGAATGGCGCATACGAGCGATGCGCTCGTGCTTCAGCTCACCGCCGGGGTACTCATCGGCCTCGGAATTGCCGGCGCCGCCTTCGTGCTGGTCACTTCGGCTTTCGCCCGCCTGCTACCGGCGGAGATGCGCACGCTCGGCTTCGGCCTTGGCACGGCCGCCGGATCGGTGGGCCAATTCATCTTCGCGCCGCTCGGTCAGGGCTTCATCGCCGCCTACGGCTGGCAGACCGCCCTGACGCTGATGGCCATCGCCGTCCTGCTCGCCCCGTTTCTGGCGTTCGTCATTCGCGGGAAGCCGGCGAGCGTGCCGGCGCGAGCCGGCGAGAGGGACCAGAGCGTGATCGAGGCGTTGCGCGAGGCATTCGGCCACCGCTCATACCGCCTTCTCGTCTCCGGCTTCTTCGTTTGCGGTTTCCAGATCGCATTCATCACCGTCCACCTGCCGCCTTACCTCCTCGATGTCGGCATCCCCCCGGTGTATGGCGGCTACGCCATCGCGATCATCGGCTTCTTCAACATCATCGGTGCATTCACTTCGGGCTACATGGCCGGGCATTGGCCGCGGCGCATCATGCTGGTGTGGCTCTACCTCGGGCGTGGCCTGGCCATCGCCATCTTCATGCTCGTGCCGCCAAGCATACCGTCAGTGCTGATTTTCTCCGCCGCGATGGGACTGATGTGGCTCTCCACCGTGCCGCCCACGCAACAGCTCGTGGTGGTCATGTTCGGCACCCGCTACCTCGCGACCCTTTTCGGTTTCGTCTTCTTCTCGCATCAGCTCGGGTCGTTCCTGGGCGTGTGGCTCGGCGGCTTTCTCTACGATCGCACGGGCTCCTACGATGCCGTCTGGTGGCTGTCGGTGGCGCTCAGCGTATTCGCGGCGCTTGTCCATCTGCCGATCCGGGAGGTCGGCGTGCTGCGCCTGCAGACGGCGCCCGCCACGCCGTCGGTCGGCGGCGGCTACTGACCCGGCACACTCCGCAGAGGTGTTCGCGCGCCGCCAGTCCGTGTAGCTTCCGTTCCGCGGGACGAGAACGGACGGAAGATTCATGGATCGGTTCAAGGCGCTTCTCATCACGCGCGATGAGGCGGCCCGGAAGCAGAGCGTCGCTTTCACGGAGCTGACGCCCGAGCAACTCATGCCGGGCAACGTTGACGTGCGGGTGGAGTACTCGACGGTCAACTACAAGGATGGTCTCGCGATCACCGGCAAGCTGCCCGTGGTGCGCCGCTTCCCGATGATCCCGGGCGTCGACCTCGCGGGCACGATAATCGGCTCGCGCGATCCGGCGTGGAAGTCGGGCGACCGGGTGCTGCTCAACGGCTGGGGCGTCGGCGAGATCCATTATGGTGCCTACAGCCAGATGGCGCGCCTCAACGGCGACTGGCTTATCCCGCTGCCGGCCGGCCTGACCGCCGCCGAAACGATGGCGCTCGGCACTGCCGGCTACACCGCCATGCTCTCCGTGCTCGCGCTCGAGCGTCACGGCCTGAAACCCGGCGACGGCCCGCTTCTCGTCACCGGAGCCTCCGGCGGCCTCGGCTCCATCGCGACCATGCTGCTCGCGCGCCTGGGCTTCACCGTGCATGCCGCCACAGGAAAAGCGCATGAGCACGATTACCTCCGCCAGCTTGGTGCGTCCGAGATCGTCGATCGGGCCGAGCTTCAGGTGCCGCCGAAGGCGCTGGCCCGCGAGCGTTGGGCGGGCGGCATCGACGCGGTCGGCGGCGTCATGCTTGCCAACGCGCTGTCGATGGCGCGCGAGCGCGGCATCATCGCGGCGTGCGGCAACGTTGCCGGCATGGAGCTGGCAACCTCCATCGCGCCCTTCATCCTGCGCGGCGTCACGCTCGCCGGAATCGAATCTGTGCGGGCGCCGAAAGCGGAACGCATTGCGGCATGGCAGCGCCTGGCGCGCGATGTCGACCGCGCGCTGCTTGCCGAGGCGACCACGACGATGCCGCTCGCCGGCGTCGTCAACGCCGCCCATGACATCGTCGAAGGGAAGGTGCGCGGCCGGCTGGTCGTCGAGATTGGCTAGACGGGCGTGCCGCCGCCGAACACGCCGGGCCACAGGCCGAGAATGCCGACCACGATCAGGTAGATCGCCACGATGTAATTGAGCAGCCGCGGCACGAGGAGAATCAGGATGCCTGCGATCAGCGCCACGAGCGGCTGGATGGTCAGCATGCCGAATGTCATGGTCGTTCCTCCTTGGCTGCGGGCCGGTGACAACGGCGGCCGTATCTTCCTTGTTCCACCGCAGAGCGAACCTTTTTATGGTTTGCCGCGTTATACTCGGTTGCCAGTTCTCAGCAGGAGACGAAGCTGATGACTTCCACTGACACCGGCACGACCCCCGAAATGATGCCCCCACAGGAAAAGCCGCACGAGCTGATCGGCAGCGATCGCGTGCAGGGCACGGCGGTCTATCGCCCCGGCGGCGAGCGCGTCGGCCATATCGTGCGTATCATGATCGACAAGCGCAGCGGCCAGGCGGCCTATGCGGTGATGAACTTCGGCGGATTTCTCGGGCTCGGGCAGGAATCCTACCCGATCCCATGGTCGCTCCTCACCTACAGCCCGAAGCTCGGCGGTTACGAGGTCGAGATCAGCGACGATCAGCTCAAGGCGGCGCCGCGCCTGATGGCCGACGAGAGCATCGATCTGGGCGACCGCACGCGCGAGCTCCAGATGTACGAGTATTACGGGGTGCCGCCCTACTGGTTCTAGTCGCCGCTGTCGTCCCCGAGGCCGAAGTAATCGTCCAGCTGATTGCCCAGGCGGACGGTGTCTTCGGCTTCCTTGGTGGAGGTGAAGGGCGCCGCGTCGGTCGGTTCGGCGCCGCCGCAAACGCGGTTCAGCAGCGCCTCGTCAAACGAATTCGGCGCCGCGTCGCGCCGGACCGGCGCATTTTCATCGACCTGGTCGAAGATCACTGTCTGGCTGGTGTCGAGCGCGACAATTCCATAGCTAACGACCGAGCCGGTGTCGCAATCGCCGCCGATCCTTTCCCAATATGAACCGACGGGCTGGTCGAGTCCGGTGAACGTTTTCGGCGGATCGTACACGTGGTAGGTCCAGCCGTAGACCACGTCGCTCCGATCGAGGCTGCCGAAATCGACGTACGCGGTTTGCGTGTCGCCATCAGCAAAGTGAAAAAGCCGCACCTTCGTCGGCGGGTCGATGGCGAGCGCGGGAGCCGAGGACAAGAGGCACACGCCCGCGGCGAGCGCGAGCCTGGAGACTTTATTCATCGGTGTCACCCTGGATGATTCATGCGGCAGGCGCGCGAAGCTAGCCTAGCCCGCGATTCTGGAGAAGTCGGCGACGGCCAGCGTCGCCTCGCGCAGCCGGTTGAGCAGCCGCAGGCGGTTGGCGCGCACTGAGGCATCGTCGGCATTGACGCGCACCTTGTCGAAGAAGGCATCGACCGGCCGGCGCAGCGTGGCCAGCGCCGATATCGCGGCGGCGAAGTCTTCCTTCGCGACGGCGGCGGAGGCGGCCGGCAGCGCGGTGTCAAGGGCAGCGGCCAGCGCCTTCTCTTCGGGCTCGGTCAGCAGCGTCGCGTCGACCGTTCCCGTGTAAGTCTCGCCCGACTTCTTTTCCTCGTCGCGCAGGATGTTCGCCGCGCGCTTGTAGCCGGCGAGCAGGTTCCTGCCGTCCTCGGTATCGAGGAACTTGCCCAGCGACTCGACGCGCCGGACGATCAGCAGCAGGTCATCTTGATTGGCTTTTCCTGTCCCTGTCGCGCCTCCGGCGCTGCTCGCCTCTTGGGCGAACACGGCATCGACCAGATCGTGGCGCGCCCCCTGCTCGCGGAGCTGGACCTTCAGGCGATCGGCGAAGAAGGCAATCAGGGTCGCGTCTTCAACGCCGAGTTTGCCAAGTGCCAGGCGCAGGCCATTGTCCAGTACGATGCGAATGACGCCCAGCGCCGCCCTCCGCAGCGCGTACGGATCCTTGCTGCCGGTCGGCTTCTCGTCGATGGCCCAGAAGCCGACCAGCGTGTCGAGCTTGTCGGCCAAGGCCACCGCGATGGCGACGGGCTCGGTTGGCACGCGGTCATTCGGGCCGAGCGGCTTGTAGTGATCGGCGACTGCCGTCGCGACCGCCCGGTCTTCACCTTGCCGCGTGGCGTAGTAGCCGCCCATCAGGCCCTGCAGCTCGGGGAACTCACCGACCATCTCCGACACCAGATCGGCCTTGGCGAGCAGCGCCGCCCTCTCCGCCTTCACCGGATCGGCGCCGACCAGGGGCGCGATTTCCTTTGCCAGCGCGGCGATGCGATCGACGCGCTCACCCTGCGTGCCGAGCTTCTCGTGGAAGACGATGCCGAGGTCGCGCAGCTTCTGTAGCCGCTGGTCGAGCGGCTTCAGGCCGCTGTCCTTGTAATCCGGCAACGGCTTCAGGTCGGTCTCCCAGAAGTGCCGAGCGTCCGACAGGCGGGCGCGGATGACGCGCTGGTTGCCGGCGATAATCGCTTCGCCGTCATCGGTCGCCTCGATGTTGGCGACCATGATGAAACGGTTCGCCAGTTCGCCATTGACGCGCTTCAGCACGAAGCACTTCTGGTTGGCGCGGATGGTCGTGCGGATGACCTCCGGCGGAATGTCGAGGAACGCCTCGTCGAAGCTGCCCATTAGCACGACGGGCCACTCGACCAGTCCGGCGACTTCTTCCAGCAGCGCCTCATCCTCGACCAGTTCCAGCCCCGCCGCCATCGCGCGGTCCTTGGCATCGGCCAGGATCATCTGCTTGCGGCGGCCGGCGTCGAGGACGACCTTGGCCTGCTCGAGCCTGGTCAGGTAATCGTCGAAGCGGCGCACCGTGAACGCACCCGGCGCCATGAAGCGATGGCCGCGGGTCGTGTTGCCCGAGCGGATGCCGCCAACCTCGAAATCGACCACGGTCGTCTCCGACGTCTCCGGCCCG
>DASZQY010000021.1:0-8605 GCA_035549395.1 Bauldia sp. | reverse complement strand
CCGTCGTAGCGACCGTGGCCGTTGGCGTTGCCAGCGCAGCGCTGACTCTCGGTGCCAACGCCTCGGCCCCGAAGGGCGACCGCCTGCTCAAGGAAGCCGACGATGCGGTCTATGCCGCCAAGGCCAACGGCCGCGATCGCTGGGCGGTAGCCGGCGACGTGCGGCTGGAGCGCGCCCGGCGCGCGGGACGGCCGCTGCCGGAGCCCGCGAACGACCGCGTGGCGATGGGCTGAAACGCAAACCGCCGGTCACAGCGGGGAACCATGACCGGCGGTCGGTGCGGGGGCTTCGGGGTCAGAAGCCCGGGGGAAACTCAATCGAGGCGAATCTGCTCCAGCGTCGAGACGCCGTCTCCGCGCTGTTCGACGGTGACATATTGACCTGAGGTCGACGCTACGACCGGCAGGCGATCGCCCTTCGGCGCGGACGCATTGGCGCCCAGGGTCAGCGCAGCGCTGGCGACGCCGACAGCCACAGTGGCGACGACAGTCGCGGCAATGATCGCGGTGTGGAACCAGGGTCTCATGTGCCGTCTCCTTCCGTCTCTTCGATCACAACGGCGCTGATTTAATTCCGGTGCGCCTGAATGGTTCCGGAGGGCTCGGTTCAGCCGATATTCAGCGTCGCGGCGGGATCGGTGCATTCTTGCGGCAACAACAAGGCAGCGCCGCGTGAACCGGCCTCAGAGGCGCACACCAGACATGGGCTTCGCGGCTTGCGGTCGCTGTGACGCGGGTCACAAAGGCCAGGCATGGCGGCTATGCACCAGGCGATCCCCGCCCCCGGGCGACGCAGGGATTTGGCGGCGCGCGCGTGGTAAACGGCGCTCGCTTGCTGCCGCGGGTGCAGGCGTCTAATAAGCCTGCGGTTTCATCAGGCCACTTCTGGCGGGCCACCTTTCCATGTCGCGCATCGCTTTCTTCCCCGGCACGTTCGATCCGCCGACGAACGGCCATCTCGAGATCATTCGCCATGCGCTGGCGCTGGCCGACGGGGTCGTCGTCGGGATCGGCGTGAACGCCGCCAAGACGCCCTTGTTCAGCGTCGCCGAACGCCAGGCGATGATTACCGAAGCGGTGAAGGCGGCCAGCCGCGAGGATGCCGGGCGGGTCACGGTCACGACGTTCGGGGGTCTCACCGTCGATGCGGCGCGCGAGGCGGGGGCGAGCGTCATCGTGCGCGGCGTCCGCGACGGGCGCGACGTCGACTACGAGATGCAGATGGCCGCGATGAACGCCACCCTGGCCCCGGGCATCACCAGCGTGTTCGTGCCGGCTTCGCCGGCGACCCGCCACATCACCGCCACTCTCGTCCGGCAGATCGCGGCTATGGGCCGCGACGTCGCGCCGTTCGTCCCTGAAGTCGTGGCCAAGGCGATCGCCAGGAAGGCGCGCTGAGCGCCGCGACCGCCGACCGGAGGATTGCCGTGAACCGCCTGTTCGTCGCGCTTGCCGTCGTGTTCCTTGCCGTGCTGCCCGCTGCTCATGCCGCGGCGCCCGCTCTCGACCCGGAGAACACGCTCTACATGGACCTGCCAAAAGGGCGGGTGGTAATCGAACTGCTGCCCAACATCGCGCCGCACACCGTCGATCAGATCAAGAAGCTGACGCGCGCGGGCTTCTACAACGGCACGCCTTTCCACCGCGTCATCCCCGGCTTCATGGCGCAAGGCGGCGACCCGACCGGTACGGGCACGGGAGGCTCGCAGCTGCCCAATCTCAAAGCGGAGTTCAGCAATGCGCACTTCACGCGCGGCACGCTGGGCATGGCGCGCAGCGACGATCCGGACTCGGCCAACTCGCAGTTCTTCATCTGCTTCCAGGATTGCGGCGACCTCGACGGCCAATACACGGTGTTCGGGCAGGTCGTGTCGGGTATGGAATTCGTCGACGCCCTCAAGCCGGGCGATCCCAACGTCGACGACGGCCAGGTGCCGACCCCCGACAAGCTTGTGAAAATGCAGGTGGCGGCCGACGCCCAGTAGGGAGGCGACAGAAGCGCGGATTCGCGCTTCAATATCCAATCGGGCGGCCGTGAACCCTGGGGGCATGGCATGAACGATCAGGTCGATCTCAACTCCTATTTCGAGCGCATTGGATATTCCGGGCCGCGGCAGCCGACCGTGGAGGCGCTGCGCGCGGTGCATGCGGCTCAGGCGGCGGCGATACCGTTCGAGAACCTCGACCCGCTGCTCCGCCGGCCGGTCAATCTCGACCTTGCGTCGATCCAGGCAAAACTCGTCGCGCAACGGCGGGGTGGATACTGTTTCGAGCAGAACACGCTGCTGGCGTCCGTCCTCGAGGCGATGGGCTTCCGGGTAAAGCGGCTTGGCGCGCGCGTGCGCTGGAACGCCCCACCAGAGCGGCCAGAAGGCCCTCGGACGCATATGGTGCTGCTCGTTGAGCTCGACGACGCCGCCTACGTGGCCGACGTTGGCTTCGGGTCATACGTGCTGTCGGGGCCGCTCAAGCTCGTGGCCGATGCGATTAGCCGCGACGCCGGAAACGACCTGCGCCTCGTGCTGGCGGAGGGACGCTACACACTCCAGCTCCGGCGGGCGGGCGGCTGGGCCGACGTCTACCGTTTCTCGCTCGAGCCGCAATTTACTTCGGATTACGCGCTGGCCAACTGGTGGACATCCACCCATCCGAACTCGCTGTTCATCGGAAATCTGCTGGCCGAGCGTGTGACGCCGGAGCGGCGACTGACGCTGTTCAACCGCAAGCTCAGTACGCGCTATCCTGACGGCAGGGTGGACGAGCGGTCGCTCGAAAACCCCGCCGACCTGGCGGCGGCCCTTCGCGATCTCGGCATCGAACCGCCCGAAGCCGTCGAAACAATCTGGTCGCGGCTGCCCCAGACCTGATACGAAGATGCCGCCGCCCCAAGAAAAGGAAAATCTCCATGGCAAACGATCCGGAAAACACCCTGCTGCTAGAAACGACCAAGGGCGGCGTGACCATCGCGCTCCGGCCGGATCTCGCCCCCAATCACGTCGCCCGCATCAAGGAACTGGCGCGGCAGGGCTTTTACAACGGCATCGTCTTCCACCGCGTCATCGACGGATTCATGGCGCAGACCGGCGATCCGACAGGCACCGGCATGGGCGGCTCGGGCAAGAAGCTGAAAGCCGAGTTCTCGCGCGAGCCGCACAAGCGCGGCACCGTGTCCATGGCGCGCGCTTCCGACCCCAATTCGGGCGACAGCCAGTTCTTCATCTGTTTCGCCGACGCCCGCTTTCTCGACGGCCAGTACACGGTGTGGGGCGAGGTGACCTCCGGCATGGATAACGTCGACAAGATCAAGCGCGGCGAGCCGGTGAAGGACCCCGACAAGATCGTCTCGATGAAGGTTGCGGCCGACGCCGCGAAATAGCGGAGCATTGCATGGGCGACACCACAGGAGCAGCGCCGCCACCACCACCGCCGCCGCGCGACTGGCGCGAGCAGCGGCGGGAGGAACGCTGGCAGCGACGGCAGGCGCGCTGGGGCAACAGCGGAAGCTGGATGTTCGGCGCGATCCTCATCCTGCTCGGCGTGCTTTTCCTGGCGCAGAATCTGGGCGCACACCTGCCGCACAACTGGTGGGCTCTGTTCCTGCTCATTCCCGCTGCCGCCTCGTTCATCTCGGCGTGGTCGATCTACCAGCGCAACGGCATCGTCACCGCTTCGGTGCGCGGCGGGATTCTCGGTGGCGCCATCCTCGTGCTGCTGACGCTGGCCTTCCTCATCGACTTCGAGTGGGGAAAATACTGGCCGGTCGTGCTGATCCTGCTTGGCATCGCGGCCATCGGCACCGGGATGTACCGGCGCTAGGCGCTTGACGCGGCGGGGCGTGGCGGTGATGACAGCGCCGCCATGCGCGTAGACCTTTTCGATTTCGAGCTGCCCGAGGACCGGATTGCGCTCCGGCCGGCGCGGCCGCGCGATGCCGCGCGCCTGCTCGTGGTGAAGCCGGGGCAGGCGGTCGCCGACGCGCATGTTCGCGACCTGCCGCAGTGGCTGAAAGCGGGCGACGTGCTGGTCGTCAACGACACCAAGGTCATCGCCGCCGAGCTGCACGGTGAACGTTTCCGCGACGGCGGCAGCGCCGGTGTCGCGGTGACGCTGATCAAGCGGCTGGGGTCGGCACGCTGGCAGGGGCTGGCGCGCGGTGCGAAGAAGCTCGCCGCCGGCGACCGCATCCGTTTCGGGCAGCTCACCGACGCGGCGTGTCTGGTCGCCGGGCTCGACGCCACGGTGACGGAGAAGGGCGAGGCCGGCGAGGTCACCCTGAGCTTCGATCTCGGCGGCCCGATACTGGACGAGGCGATCGCCGCGATCGGGCATGTGCCGCTGCCCCCGTACATCTCCGGCAAGCGCGCCGAGGACGCCGCCGACCGGCGCGACTACCAGACGGTGTACGCGCGCGAGGAAGGTGCGGTGGCCGCGCCGACGGCGGGGTTGCATTTCACCGACGACCTGTTCGCCCGGCTGACCGATGCCGGCATCGGCCGCGAGACGGTGACGCTGCATGTCGGGGCAGGGACATTCCTGCCCGTGAAGGCGGACGACACCGCCGCCCACAAGATGCACGCCGAGTGGGGAACGATCTCGCAGGCGACCGCCGATGCGCTGAACGCGGCGCGGGCGCGCGGCGGCCGCATCGTCGCGGTCGGCACGACGTCGCTCCGGCTGCTGGAATCGGCAACCGGCGAGGATGGGATCGTGAGGCCGTTCGGCGGCGACACGGCGATCTTCATCACGCCCGGATACAGGTTCCGCGCCGTCGACGTGCTGATGACGAATTTCCATCTGCCGCGCTCGACCCTGTTCATGCTGGTGTCGGCCTTCGCCGGCCTCGATACGATGAAGGCGGCATATGCTCACGCCATCGATAGCGGCTACCGCTTCTATTCGTATGGCGATGCCTCGCTGCTGTGGCGGGCGGAATGACGCCGGACGTTTCTTTCCAGGTTTCGGCGATCGACGGGACAGCGCGCTCGGGCGCGCTAACCTTGCCGCGCGGGGTCGTGCGCACGCCGGCGTTCATGCCGGTGGGCACGGCCGGCACCGTCAAGGCCATGACGATGGCCGAGGTGAAGGCGACCGGAGCCGACATCATCCTCGGCAACACGTATCACCTGATGCTGCGTCCCGGCGCCGAGCGGATCGCGGCGCTCGGTGGCCTGCACAAGTTCGCGCGCTGGGACGGGCCGATCCTCACCGACAGCGGCGGCTTCCAGATCATGTCGCTGGCGGCGATCCGCAAGCTCGACGCGGATGGCGTCACGTTCCAGTCGCACATCGACGGATCGACCCACCGCCTGACGCCGGAACGCTCGCTGGAGATCCAGGCGCTGCTCGATTCCGACATTCGCATGCAGCTCGACGAATGCGTGGCTCTGCCAGCGGAGCGGGTCGCGATCGACAAGGCGATGCGCCTCTCGCTGGAGTGGGCGGAACGCTCCAAGGCCGCGCTTGGGGCCACGGAAGGGCGGGCGCTGTTCGGCATCGTGCAGGGCGGCGACCAGTCAGACCTTCGCCTGGAATCGGCGCGCGCGCTGACGGCGATCGGCTTCGATGGCTATGCGGTCGGCGGGCTGGCGGTCGGCGAGCCGCAGGCGACCATGCTGGCCATGCTCGACGTCACCCTGCCGGCGCTGCCGGCGGACGCGCCGCGCTACCTCATGGGGGTCGGCACGCCGGACGACATCGTCGAGTCGGTGGCGCGCGGCATCGACATGTTCGACTGCGTGATGCCGACCCGGGCCGGCCGGCATGGTGTCGCCTATACGCGTTTCGGCAAGCTCAACCTGAAAAATGCTCGCCACGCCGACGACCCGCGCCCGCTGGACGAGGCGGCGCCGTGGAGCGCCGGCCGCGACTATTCGCGGGCTTATCTCCACCACCTGGTGAAGTCGCAGGAGATCCTGGGTGCGATGCTGCTCAGCCAGAACAACGTCGCCTACTATGAGGGGCTGATGGCGGGCATCCGCGCTGCCATCGCGGCCGGGCGCTATGCCGAGTTCGTCGCAGAGACAAAGGCGGGATGGGCGGCCGGCGACGTGGCCGCTACTGGAACGCCTTGAAGGTGACGATCGTGCGCGTGTCCTTGATGCGCGGGAAGCGCTGCACCGTCTCGGTTATGAAGTGACCGGTGTCGACATCGTCGGGCACATAGAACTTGACCAGCAGGTCGAAATCGCCGGCGGTCGAATAGATCTCGGAGGCGATCTCGGCGTCGGCAATCTCGTCGGCGACCTTGTAGGAGGTGCCGAGGTCACACTTGATCTGAACGAAGACGACCTTCATCGCGACTCCTGCCGATCAGTCTCGGCCGACAATAGCCTATCCATGCCGATGCGACAGCCGAACCTGGCCATCAGATGCTTGGCGTATCGTCGGGCACGAGCGAGCAGCCGTTGATCTTCCATGAACCGTCCGGCTGTTGTTGCAGGCTGTACACGGCGACGTAGTTCTTGCCGTCCGGCCCGGTGACGTAGACCTTCTCCAGCGGCCCCATGGTGCCCGGCTCGACCTTGCCGAAGATCACCGACTGCGGCCGGTAGACCGGCTGATAGCCATTCCTGACCATCGCCATGAAGGCATCGACCGTGGGGAAGATGTCGTGGATCGAGGGCGAGGCGTCGGCGTAGGCGGCGGCATCGTCGCTGCGCCGGAAAGCGTCGATCTGGCCGGCGATGAGCGCCTGGATGGCGGTCTGGTCGGCGGGTGAAACCGTGCTGTCGGAAAGCGCCGGCGAGGCAAGTCCCGCTCCGGCGACGACTGCAATGAGAACGCCTGCGATTCGCTTCATGGCGTGGTCACCTCCGGTTGCCGCTCCAGTCTACGTCCGATCGGCGCTGAAGGTTTCATCGCGATTTCGCGATTTTCGCCATTTTCGAAGGGCCGGCGCGGTTGACCGGGGAGGGCCTGAAACGTAGGTTCCGCCGCAATTCCGCCAGACGGCAACGAAACGAGCGCGTAGCTCAGCTGGCAGAGCAGCTGACTTTTAATCAGCAGGTCCCGGGTTCGAGCCCCGGCGCGCTCACCAAACATCCGGAACGAATCCATGCCCGATAACGAAGCGCAGCGTGCCGCGCAGTCTTACGTGCTTCCCGCGTTCGACAACGACTACATCATGCGCGACTCGATGCGGGGCGTGCGCTTCCTGCTCGAGTATTCCAAGGCCGAGGAGTTGCTGAGGGCGTGGGGCGTGCGCTCGACCGTCGTCGTCTTCGGCTCGGCGCGCGTCATGGAAGGCGGCAGCGGCGATCCTTCCGCGACCACGTCCCGTCTGCCGCCGCCGCCCGCCAGGCCACGGCCGGGCCACGACTCGGCGCGCTGGTACGACGAGGCGCGCGCCCTCGGCCGCATCGTTTCGGAGCGTGGCGGCGCGCTCACCTCCAATGGCGGGCTCCGCGACAACGTCATCGCCACCGGCGGCGGACCGGGCATCATGGAGGCGGCGAACCGCGGCGCCCGCGATGCCGGCGCGCCGTCAATCGGCTTCAACATCGAGCTGCCGCACGAGCAGGAGCCCAACGCCTACTCGACGCCGGACCTGACTTTCCAGTTCCACTACTTCGCCATGCGCAAGATGCACTTCGCCATGCGGGCGTCGGCGCTGGCGGTCTTCCCCGGCGGCTTCGGCACCTTCGACGAGCTGTTCGAGCTGGTGACGCTGGTGCAGACCGGCAAGATGAAGAAGATCCCGATCGTGTGCCTCGGGCGTAGCTACTGGAGCAAGGTGATCAACATACCGCTGATGGTCGAGGAGGGTTTCATCTCGCAGGAGGAAGCCGGCCTGCTCGACTACGCCGACGACGCCGAGGAGGCGTGGGATGTGCTTGTGGGACACGGGCTGACCATACCGCCGGCACGGGGCGCGGAGCCGCGCAAGGACGTGGCGCCGTAGGCGGGCTCGCAAGAAACACACCGGCCTTGGCACCCGCTACCGGGGGAAGAGGCCGGTGGCGGAAGAGCGTGGGTAAGGGAATTTCCAGCGATATGTCCGGCCGGATTGATCGAAGACGCCCGGGCGATACATACTGGCGGCAATGAACATCGCCGTTCCCGACCTGAAGCCCGCGCTCATCGACCCCTTCGGCCGCACGATCACCTATCTGCGGGTCTCTGTGACCGATCGCTGTGATTTCCGCTGCGTCTATTGCATGGCGGAGGATCAGCACTTCCTGCCCAAGAGGGAGATGCTCTCTCTCGGCGAGCTCGACCGGCTGTGCTCGGCGTTCATCGCGCGCGGTGTGCGGAAGCTGCGCCTGACCGGGGGCGAACCGCTGGTGCGGAAGGATTTCCTGTCGCTGGTCCAGTCCTTGTCGCGGCACCTCGGCCGCGGCCTGGACGAGCTGACGCTGACCACCAACGGCTCGCAGCTCGCGCGCTACGCCGCCAAGCTCGCCGATTGCGGCGTGGAGCGCATCAACGTTTCGCTGGATACGCTCGACCCGGCGAAGTTCCGCGCGATCACGCGCTGGGGCGATCTGGACAAGGTGCTGGCGGGTATCGAGGCGGCACGAAAGGCCGGCCTCCGGGTCAAGATCAACACGGTGGCCCTGAAGGGCGTAAACGAGGACGAATTCGACGCCCTCATACACTGGGCCCAC
>DASZQY010000020.1:0-2720 GCA_035549395.1 Bauldia sp. | reverse complement strand
GGACTACAGGAAGGGAAAGTGGCTTAGGCATTCCGCCGGGACAGGCACCTCACGCGTTCTTGAAGGAAAGGCGGCCGATTCGAAATGCGTGCCGCGAGGATGGCAAGCCACTTGCCACGCAGGCGTACGGGCACGTCCTGTCTGTGCAGCGATGCTGCCATCCGCTGTATCCGAACAAGGGACGTCCTGTGCAGGACATAGAGCCGCCGCCCACGGTCCGCGAGATTCTTCCCTTCGGCGTGAGCGAAGCGGACGCGTCAGCAAGATCGTTCGCTGGCAGCCGGGAATCGTCGTTTGTCCCGGCGGCCATCGCGCTCATCGTCTCGATCCTCGCTCATGCCATCCTGATCGGGATGGGCGCAGTGCGGCTGGGAAGCGGCGAAAGCGCACCGGAGAAATCTGTCATTCCGGTGCAGTTGGTGCCCGATCCACAGACCAAGCGCCCGAACGCCAAACCGCAGCCCTCTCCTTCTCCACCATTGACGAGCGCCACACCGCCGCCCGAGGCGCGGCCGAGGCCAGCCGCACCTCCGGCGCAAGCTGCCGCATCCCAGCCGACCGATGAGACAACCCCCGCTACGCAACTCGCCGGGAAGGACATCGACCATCCTCCGGCCTCTACGAGCGGCGCGGCGGGTACGGGAACGAAGGACGCTGAGCTGGCTGCGTTACGCGCGCAAGTTCAACGCTGCTGGACACTGCCGCCCGGATGGACCACTCCGAAGCAAGTTTCGATTACGATCGATTTCAGAATGAATCGGGACGGCACCGTTGCCGGTCAGCCGACGGTGATCGAATTTCCGGCAACGCAATATGGAATTGTCGCCGCCAAGAACGCGATCAGCGCCGTGATCAAATGCGGGCCGTATCATCTGCCTGCGGTGAAATATGACGACTGGCGCGAAGTGCAGCTTCGACTTTCGCCGTACGACTGAACGCCAGCCTTCGGGCCGAACAGATCTTGCGTGGCAAATGCCGGATCCTGAAGCTCCGGGTGCGTCGCCTCAATGAAGCCGCTGGTGCTGCCGGACAGGATTGAACTGTCGACCTCTCCCTTACCAAGGGAGTGCTCTACCACTGAGCTACGGCAGCAAAGCGCCAGAAGGCGCCGAGGTACTGCCATAGCGTAACGGCCGGTTCAAGCAGAGGATCAGCGCGGCCGGTGGTCAAAATGAATGGGCGGCGAGAGATTGGGATTACGGCTCATCGCCTCTTCTGCCGGGTCGATTCGCGGACGGCGGGCTGAAACAGGCCCGGGAGGCCGGCGGGCAAGCCAGGACACGTGCGAATGGCCGCTTCGTGCGCCCACCCGGGGATGCAGAACGCGGTGCGGGGTGCCATTTCCGTCAGCGGGCATTGCTGCGTCCCTCCAATCGGACTGTCGACGGCATAACGCGATGCTTCCCGAGGCGGTTCCGCAATTTCCGGCGCCGTGATGCGGATCAATGCCGCAACCGATTCTCAATGCTTGAATGAGACCGTTGACGGCGGAAACCTGCGAAAAACAGGGCTTCGGCGCGGCAAAGTGCCGGTTGCCTTAGCCGGTGGCGGCTACTACTTTCGCATTGTTCCAGGGAACACAGGCTCTCCATGGATTATCAGTCGATTTTCGCGGACGCGATCGCCGCGCTCCACGCCGAGCGGCGCTACCGCGTTTTTGCCGACCTGGAACGGGTGGCAGGCCACTTTCCCCATGCCATCTGGCATTCGGACAATGGCGACCGCGACATCGTGGTGTGGTGCTCCAACGACTACCTCGGCATGGGGCAGAGCCCCGAGGTGATCGCCGCGCTTACCGAAACCGCCCGCTCGATGGGTGCCGGCGCGGGCGGCACACGCAACATTTCGGGCACCAACCATCCGCTGGTCCTGCTCGAAGGCGAGCTCGCCGACCTGCACGGCAAGGAGGCGGCGCTGGTCTTCACCTCGGGTTTCGTCTCCAACGAAGCGACGATCTCGACCATCGCCAAGCTGCTGCCCGATTGCCTGATCTTCTCCGATGAGCTCAACCACGCCTCGATGATCGAGGGCGTGCGCCGTTCGGGCGCGCAGAAGATGATCTTCCGCCACAACGACATGGCGCATCTGGAGCAGCTGCTGAAGGCGGCAGCGCCCGAGCGTGCGAAGCTGATCGCCTTCGAGTCGGTCTATTCGATGGACGGGGACATCGCGCCGATCACGGCGATCGCCGATCTCGCGGCGAAGTACGGCGCCATGACCTACCTCGACGAAGTGCATGCGGTCGGCATGTACGGCCCGCGCGGCGGCGGCATTGCCGAGCGCGACGGCGTCATGGACCGCATCGACATCATCGAGGGCACGCTGGCCAAGGCCTTCGGCGCGCTCGGCGGCTACATCGCCGCCAGCCGCGCCATCGTCGACACCGTGCGCTCCTATGCGCCGGGCTTCATCTTCACGACGGCGCTGCCGCCGGGTGTCGCCGCCGCGGCGCTGACCTCGATCCGCCATCTCAAGGCATCTTCGGCCGAGCGGCAGGCGCAGCAGGCGAACGCAGCGCTGACCCGCCGCGCGCTGACCGAAGCCGGACTGCCGGTGATGGCCAGCGACACGCACATCATTCCCGTGCTGGTCGGCAACGCCCAGCTCTGCAAGCAGGCGAGCGACCTGCTGCTCGAGGAGCACGGCATCTACATCCAGCCGATCAACTATCCGACGGTGCCGCGCGGCCAGGAGCGCCTGCGCATCACGCCGACGCCTCT
>DASZQY010000019.1:0-13082 GCA_035549395.1 Bauldia sp. | reverse complement strand
CGATCTCGCGGGCGTCTTCATTCTGTCGGATGGGCTTCACGTCAACGGCAGCCGGCTCGTGGCGGGTATCGCATCCGTGGTCGGCGCGGGTGTGCCACTGACCGGCGGCCTCGCCGGCGACGGGCCGGACTTCACGGCCACGGTCGTCGGCGTCGATTTTCCACCAAGGCAAAACGTGATTGCCGCGATCGGTTTCTATGGACCGGCGGTCCGCATCGGCTACGGCAGCGCCGGGGGCTGGGACCAGTTTGGACCCCGGCGGCACATCACGCGGTCCGACGGCCGCGTGCTCTACGAACTCGACGGCAAGCCGGCTCTCGATCTCTACGAGCGCTACCTCGGGGAGGAGGCGGAAGGCCTGCCAAGCAGTGCCCTTCTCTTTCCGCTGCGCATCTATGAGCCGTCGCGGCCGGATCATGACCTGGTTCGCACCGTGCTGGCCGTCGACCGCGAAGCGAAGTCAATGACGTTTGCCGGCGACATGCCCGAAGGCTGGGTGGCACAGCTCATGCGTGGCAATTTCGACCGGTTGGCGGCCGGAGCGGCGGCGGCCGCCCGTGCAGCGCGACTCTCGGCGGCGGCCCTGCCGGCCGGCGATGAGATCGCCCTCCTCGTGAGTTGCATCGGACGGCGCCTGCTCATGGGCCAGAGCACGGTCGATGAAGTCTCGGCAGCAGCCGCCGAACTTACCGCCGGTGCCAAGCGTATCGGTTTCTATTCCTACGGCGAGATTTCGCCGAACCGCGGCTCGGGCGTGTGCCAACTGCACAACCAGACGATGACTATCACGACGATCCATGAGGCGGCGTAGGTGACGATACAGCGCCTCTTCTCGCGCCAGCTCGACCAATCCACGCGGCCGGACGGCACCGTCGATATCGACCGCCTCGCCGGACTCGTCATCGCCCAGTACACGGCCGCCGAACGGGATCGCCGGCGCACCGACCGTTCGATCGGACTGATGATCGAGGAGCTCGACGAGTTCAGCCGTGGCCTCGAGCGCGCTGTCGCCGAGCGGACCGCGGCGCTGCGGGCGCGGGAGGCGGAGCTGGAAGCACAGAATCTGCGTTTCGACGCTGCGATCAACAACATGTCGCAGGCGCTCCTGATGTTCGACGAGTCCGCGCGTCTGGTCATCTGCAACAACCGCTATCTTGAAATGTACAATCTGCCGCCGGGCGTCCTCCTTCCCGGTCGCGGTCTGCTCGATATCATCGAATACCAGGTCGAACATGCCTCGCTGGTCGGGCGGCCGGAGCAGCTCGCCGAGCACGTGCTTGCCGCGGCCGCGCGCCGCAAGAGTACCGCGTGGCTGAACGAGCTGCCCGACGGCCGCACCATCTCGGTGCGGCTGCACCCGATCGCAGATGGCGGCTGGGTGACCACGCACGAGGACATCAGCGACCGTCGCGATGCCGAACGCCGCATCGCCCACATGGTGCGCCATGACCCGCTCACCGATTTGCCCAACCGGCTGCTGCTACGCGAACGGCTGGTGGAGGCCGTCGCCGGCATCACGAGCCGGCAGAAGATCGCCGTCCTCTATCTCGACGTCGACCAGTTCAAGGCGGTCAACGATATGCTCGGCCACGTCGCGGGCGACGATGTTCTGAAGGCGCTCGCCGCCCGGCTCGCGGCCTGCATGGACCAGCGCGCGACGCTGGCGCGCGTCGGCGGCGACGAGTTCGCCATCGTGCGCACGATGCCTTCCGATGCCGGCGCGGACATCTCGGCATTCGCGATGCGCGTCGCCGAGGCGGTGCGCATTCCGTTCGAAATGCATGGCCGCACGACCAGCGTAGACGTGAGCTTCGGCATTTCCATCGGGCCCGACGATGCAACCGACGCCAGCGACCTGGTGAAGAACGCCGAACTGGCCCTGCAGCGCGCCAAGGCCGAGGGTCGAGGTCTGATCCGCTACTTCGAGCCCGAGATGGACGCGCGCATGAAGCAGCGCCGGGCGCTTGAGGCAGCACTGCGCGCAGCGCTCAGCAGCAACCAGTTCCGCCTGCACTATCAGCCGGCCATGAGCCTCGCCAGCGGTGAAGTGACGACATGCGAGGCGCTGATCCGCTGGCGCGGGCCGGATGGAAAAGACGTGGAGCCCGCGGAATTCATTCCGATCGCCGAGGAGATCGGGATGATTGTCCCGCTCGGCGAATGGGTGGTGCGCCAGGCATGCGCAGACGCCCTGCGCTGGCACGGCAACCTCCGCGTTGCGATCAATCTCTCACCGCTGCAATTGCTCAATCCCAGGCTCGTGCCGGTCATCGTCAACAGCCTGGCGGCGTCGGGCCTGCCGGCCGGGCGGCTGGAGATCGAGATTACCGAATCCGTGCTGATGCAGAATACCGAGACGACAGTGAGCGCCCTTCACCAGCTCCGCGATCTTGGCATTCGTATCGCGATGGACGATTTCGGCACCGGCTACTCTTCGCTCTCCAATCTCCGGCTGTTTCCATTCGACAAGATCAAGATCGACCGCTCCTTCGTCAGCGGGTTGCCGGAGGACGAAAACTCGGCCGCGATCGTGCGCGCGGTGGCGGCGCTGGCCAACAGCCTGAACATGAGCACTACCGCCGAAGGCGTCGAGACGGCCGAGCAGGCTGAGCTCTGCCGACGGCTCGGATGCAGTGAGATCCAGGGCTTCTACTTCAGCCATCCCTGCACGGCCGACCACGTCTCCGACTTCCTCAGCGAGCGGGTTCTGCGCCTGGCGCGTTCAGCGTAGTTCGGCACTGCCGCCAAAAAAGCGCTGGTGTTCGAGCAGCGCATAGCGATCGGTCATGCCGGCCAGAAAGTCGGCCGCGACGCGCTCGCGGCCTGCGTCTGTCGCCGGGCGCCAGCTCTCCGGCAGCGCCGCGGGGTCGTCACGGTAGCGGGCGAACAGCCGCGCAACGACGCCCTCGGCCCGCATCATGACACTCATCACCTCGGCATGGCGGTAGACCTCGCGATTGAGCTTGGCCTTGAGCTCGCGATCGACCGCAGCCATCGCCGGCGAGAAGCCTATGACCGGCGCATCGGCATGCCGGATATCGTCGCTGATACGTGGAGAAAGCCGGACAAGCCGGCGCGCACTTTCGCCAATCACATCCTCGACCAGCGCACTGACCAGGCGGCGAACGACCTCTGCCCGGGCGCGCTCGATGGAGGTCGACGGATATTCCCGCCGAACATCCGCGACGATCTCGGACACGAACGACACTTCCGCGAGCGAGTCCAGCGAGAGCAGGCCGGCGCGCATCCCGTCATCGGCGTCGTGGGCATCATAGGCAACGTCGTCGGAGATCGCGGCGACCTGTGCCTCGGCGCTGGCGAAGGTCGCGAGCCATAGATCGTGGTGTGCGGCATACTCGGCCAGAGCGAAGGGCAGCGGCGGCCGCACCGGCCCATTGTGCTTCACCAGCCCTTCCAGCGACTCCCAGGTGAGGTTCAGCCCGTCGTACTCTGGGTAGCGCCGCTCGAGATGCGTGACGACGCGCAGGCTCTGGGCATTATGGTCGAAGCCGCCACGATCGCGCATGGCCGCCGCCAGCGCACGCTCGCCCGCATGTCCGAATGGCGGGTGGCCGAGATCGTGGGCGAGCGCCAGCGTCTCGGCGAGGTCCTCGTTCAGTGACAGCGCACGGGCGATGGCGCGCGCGATCTGGGCAACCTCGATGGTGTGGGTGAGGCGCGTGCGGTAGTGATCGCCTTCGTCAAACAGGAAGACCTGGGTCTTGTCCTTCAACCGACGGAAAGCGGTTGAGTGGATGATGCGATCGCGGTCGCGCTGAAACTCGGACCGGGTCGGGCTGGGCCGGACCGGATAAAGCCGACCGCGGCTGACGGCAGGATCGGCGGCGTAGGGCGCGTTCATATCCGGGGGCGAATCGCATCGCCAAGGGCATTGTTGCAACGCAGCAACACGTTCCATTGCACCGCAGCGGGGGCGAGAATCATGGCGAAAGCCTTGGCGAAGCGGCGACAAGTCTTTGACGGCATTGACTCGCTCAACCCCGCCTCCTAACTATTTTCACCAGTAAGTCCTAGGTAAAACTCAGTTTTCTGACAGCATTTAACCATGATCGAAGCGGCAGTTCCCACCGTCACACTTTCCGAAAGCGCGGCCAGGCGCATCTCGCGGATCCTCTCGAAGGAACCGGCGGGCACGGCGCTGCGCGTCAGCGTATCGGGCGGTGGCTGCTCCGGCTTCCAGTATGGCTTCGATCTCGACACGACCCGTGCCTCCGACGACATCGTCGTGGAACGCGATGGCGCGGTCGTGCTCATTGATGCGGTATCGCTGCCGTACATGGGCGGGTCGGAGATCGATTTCGTCGACAGCCTGCTCGGCCAGTCGTTCCAGATACATAATCCAAATGCGACCGCATCCTGCGGGTGCGGGACAAGTTTCTCAATCTAGCCGATGAGGAGCTGATGGCGGCGGCAAAAGGAAAAACCAAAAAGAAGCCACCAGCCAAGGCGCCGCCAAAGACTTCCACGGCGAGCAAGACCTCCGTTCGCGCGGCACGTCCCGCAGCGAAGCCAGCGACTAAACCCGCTGCTGCCCGCACCACGCCGCAGGCTGCGTCGCAACCGACGCCGACGCCTATCCTGCCACCGACGGCATCGAAACCGCTGGCCTCAAGCAAGCCGCTTGGCGCCGGCGATTTCGTGCTCGACAAGCTGCATCAGGTGGCGCTCACCGCGACCAATCTCGATGCCGCCGTCGAGTTCTACCGCGACGTGCTCGGCCTGAAGTTCATCGCCCGCTTCGATCCGCCCGGTCTGGCATTTTTCCAGCTCAGCGGCGGTGCGCGGCTGTTGCTGTCAACCACGTCGTCCAGCGCCTCGCTCTACTTCCTGGTCGACGACATCGACAAGGCCGTGCAGGAACTGAAGAAGCGCGGCGTCTACTTCTTCCACCCGCCCGCCATGATCCACCGCGACGAGGCGGGGTTCTTCGGCAAGAAGGGCAACGAGGAGTGGATGGCCTTTTTCAAGGACCCGAGCGGCAATCTGCTCGGCCTGGTCGCCAAGCGCTGACGCCTACTGGAACGCCGATTCCGCGAAGCTCCTGAGCTTGCGCGAATGCAGCCGTTCCGGTGCCATGGCGCGAAGCTTCTCCATCGTGCGAATGCCGATCTCGAGGTGCTGGTCGACCTGGCGGCGATAGAAGTCCGAGGCCATGCCCGGCAGCTTGAGCTCGCCGTGCAGCGGCTTGTCGGAAACGCAGAGCAGCGTGCCGTAAGGCACGCGGAAGCGGAAACCATTGCCGGCGATGGCCGCTGACTCCATGTCGAGCGCGATGGCGCGCGACTGCGAGAAACGGCGCACCGGCTCGCGCTGATCGCGGAGCTCCCAGTTGCGGTCGTCAACGCTGGCGACCGTGCCGGTGCGCATGATCGACTTGAGCTCGAAGCCGGAAAGGCCGGTGATCTCGGCCACCGCCTGCTCGAGCGCGACCTGTACCTCGGCCAGCGGCGGGATCGGAATCCAGGTTGGCAGATCGGCGTCGAGCACGTGATCCTCGCGCACGTAGCCGTGGGCGAGCACGTAATCGCCGAGCGCCTGCGTGTTGCGCAGCCCCGCGCAGTGGCCGAGCATCAGCCAGGCGTGTGGGCGCAGCACGGCAATATGGTCGGTGATCGTCTTGGCGTTCGAAGGGCCGATGCCGATGTTCACCATCGTCAGGCCGGAATGGCCGGGTCGCGTGAGGTGGTAGGCCGGCATCTGCGGCAAGCGGACGGCGGGAACCGACGTGCGCGTCTCCCCTGCCCGCGTCACGATGTTGCCGGGCTCGATGAAGGCGTCATAGCCGCCCTCGCCCGCCGCAATCATCCGGCGCGCCTTCTCGACGAAGCCGTCGACGTAAAACTGGTAGTTCGTGAAAATCACGAAATTCTGGAAGTACTCCGGCCGCGTCGCGGTGTAGTGCGGCAGACGGTGGAGGGAATAGTCGACGCGCGGCGCCGTGAACGGAGCAAGCGGCAGCGGCGCCCCCGGCGGCGGCTCATAGGTGCCATTCACGATGGCGTCGTCCATCAACGCAAGATCGGGCACGTCGAACATGTCGCGCAGCGGCCGCTCGATCTTGTCTGCGGCGGCGCCTTCGACGTTAACGCCATCAGGGAACGCGAAGTGCAGCGGGATCGGCATGGCCGACGGCCCGACCTCGACCGGCCGGCCGTGATTGCGGATCAGCAGACGAAGCTGCTCCGCGAGGTAAGAACGGAACAGCGCGGGCTGGGTCACCGTCGCCGCATAAATGCCGGGACCGGCGACATGGCCATAGGACAGACGCGAGTCAACGCGAGCGTAGGACGAGATTTCGAGGCGCACTTCCGGATAAGTCGCGCGCACGCGGCCGGGCAGGTGCTTCGACTTGAGCAGGGCAGCGAAACGCTCGCGAATGAAGGCGGTATGCAGATCGTAGATCAGTTCGAGGCGGGCAACCGCTGCTTCCGCGTCGTCAAACGCCTCGAAGGCGATCGGCCGCGGCTGGTCGAACTGGCTCGAATCATCGGATTTCATGAGGTCGCACCTTTCAAGGTGCGGCGGAATGTCTGCCTGCCGCCCCTCACGGTCAAGTATGAGGCGGCAGGCGTGACTTGCCGATGACGGGACGCGCGCTACCCCTTGAGGGTGGCGTCCAGCGTCAGCTTCACGGTGCCGAGGAGCGCGCGAGCTACCGGGCAGGTCTTGCGGGTGTTCTCCGCGATCTTCTGGAAGGCGGCATCGTCGATGCCGGGCACCTCGGCGCCGACCGTGAGGGCGATCTCGGTGATGGTCGGCTTGCCGCTGGCCATATCGAGATTCAGGGCGGCCTTGACCCGCACATCCTTGGGCGTGAAGCCCGCTGCAGAGAGATCGGCTGCCAGTGCCATGGCGTAGCAACCCGCCTGGGCCGCGGCGATCAGCTCCTCGGGGTTGGTGCCCCCGCCATCCGAGAAACGCGAATTGAACGAGTAGGCGCCTTCGTAAGCGCCGCTGCCAAGGCGCATGTGGCCCCGGCCCTCCTTGAGGTTGCCCTGCCACTCGGCTTCGGACGTTCTGGTCGGCATCGCCTGCTCTTTCCTCAATCTGTTGAACCCAGCGCGGATACCTAGGACTCCTCCCGGCGACCGGCTAGCTTCGTATCCATGAAGATTGCGACCTGGAATATCAACGGCATCCGCGCCCGCATCGAGACGGCCACGGCCTGGGTCAAGGACGCCAGCCCCGACGTGCTGTGCCTGCAGGAGATCAAGTCCGAGGATGAGAAGTTCCCCCGCGAGACCTTCGAGGACCTCGGCTATAACGTGCGCACCCACGGCCAGAAAGGCTTCAACGGCGTCGCGATCCTCTCCAAGCTGCCGCTGGAGGACGTGACGACCGGTCTTCCCGGCGACGACGCCGACACGCATTCGCGCTTCATCGAGGCCGTGGTCTCGGTACCTTCGGGGGTGCTGCGCGTGGTGTCGCTGTACCTGCCAAATGGCAACCCGACCGGTAGCGACAAGTTCGACTACAAGCTCGCGTGGATGGCTCGTCTCGAGACCTATGTGAAGGCGCGACTGGCACTTGAGGAGGCGTTCCTGCTGGCAGGTGACTTCAATGTCATCCCCGAGCCAATCGACGCGCACTTTCCCGAACACTGGACGCGCGATGCACTATTCCAGCCGCAAACCCGCGCGGCCTACCGGCGCATCCTCAATCTGGGTCTGACCGACGCCTTCCGCGCGTGTGAGGGCGAGACCGGGCACTACACCTTCTGGGATTACCAGGCCGGGTCATGGCAGAAGGACGATGGCATCCGCATCGACCACGTCCTGCTCTCACCCCAGGCGACCGATCGTCTCGCGAACGTCACGATAGACAAACGGACACGCGGCTGGGAAAAGCCATCCGACCATGTGCCGGTAATCGTCGAGCTGGATTTCTGAGCTCAGTTCGTCGGGACGTCGGTCACGACAGACGTCTCGGTGACCGGAGGCGGTGCGATCGCGATCGGCGCCGCGTCAGCCGCTGCCGGAACGGGTGCCGCCGAGGCCGTGGCCGTCGCCTGTGTCGGCTTGGCATTGGTGCTTCCGGCACCGCTATTTGCCATCAACGACGGGTTGGCCTTGGCCCACTGGTCGGCACGCAGCTTGGCAGCGTTCCAGTCGTCGTCAGTGGCGGCTGAAAGCGCCTCCTCGTGCATGTCGGCGATCCAGCGCACATTGCCGCCCGAACGCATAAGAGCAATCGTCAGATACATCAGTCCATCGACCGGGCGCCGGAACGAACCGTCGCCTTCGAACAGGATGTGGCCGAGCAACGCCTCACCGTCGATGCTGCCGTAGTCCGCGGCTTCCTGCGCCCAGCGCGCCGCCTCGCGGGCGCTCTGCGTGGTGTCATCGCTGCCGTCGAGGTGGGCCTGCGCGAGGTCGAGGCAGATCTGGATAACCAGCGCCTTGGCATCGGCGTTGCCCTTGTCGGCGGAGAGCTTCGCCCACTTGGCCGCCTGCACGAGATCCTTGTCGCCACCCTCACCGCTGTAAAGCATGCGCGCGAGGTTCAACTGGGCATCGGAATTGCCGAAGAACGATGCGGCGTAGGCGAATGCCTGGCGGGCGCGACTGAAATCCGGCTTCACCTTCGTGTTCGGAATGCCATCGCGATAGTACGTGCCGAGGCGGACATAGGCGTTCGACACGTAGGGGGCAGATGTGCCGTCGTCGTCAGTCGAATTGGCAATCACTTCGCCGAAGAGCTGGAAGGCCTTGAGGTCGTCGCGGGTGACGCCGTCGCCGTCGGCGTACATGCGCGCCAGTTTCCATTGCGCGCCGGGAATGCCCTTCTGGGCGGCGAAGTCGAGGGCTTCGGCCGCCGTGGCCTTGTCACCACTGTTGTATTGATCGAGGCCGTACGTGAACGCCTGAACCGGAGGAGTCTCGGGCGTGAGATCCTTGATCTCGAAGGCGGCCACCGGCGCGACGCCGCACGCCGTTACCACCAGTGCGGAACAAAGGACGCTAGATATCCGCATAGGTCTTAACTTCCGCCGCCCCGCCCGGATGCGTGACGGCGCCTTTGCGCGCCGGGCCGACACCCTGCGCGTACTTCCAGATCGCCCCGCTGCGATACGAACTCTCGCGCGGCTGCCACTTCTTCTTCCGCGCCGCCAATGTGGCATCGTCGAGGCGAACCGAAATCGTGCCGGCGACGGCGTCGATGTCAATGATGTCGCCATCCTGGAGGAGCGCGATCGGCCCGCCGTCAGCGGCTTCGGGACCGACATGGCCGATGCAGAAGCCGCGCGTGCCGCCAGAGAAGCGCCCGTCGGTGATCAGCGCGACCTTGTCTCCGGCGCCCTGGCCGTAGAGCGCCGCGGTCGTCGACAGCATCTCCGGCATGCCGGGGCCACCCTTCGGGCCAACGTAGCGGATGACCAGAACCTCGCCGTCCTTGTAGGTGCGGTTGGTCACGGCGTCGAAGCATTCCTGCTCGGAGTCGAAGCAGCGGGCGCGGCCGGAGAACTGGAGGTTCTTCATGCCGGCGACCTTCACGATCGCTCCGTCAGGCGCCAGATTGCCCTTCAGCCCGACGACGCCGCCTGTCGGCTTCATCGGCTTGGTCGCCTGGTGGACAACGTCCTGCTCGGCGTTCCACTCGACGCCCTTCAGATTCTCGGCAATCGTGCGGCCAGTGACCGTCATGCAGTCGCCGTGCAGGTAGCCGGCATCGAGCAGCGTCTTCATGACCAGCGGGATGCCGCCCGCCTGGAATAGGTCCTTCGCGACGTACCTGCCGCCCGGCTTCATGTCGACGATGTAGGGCGTCTTCTTGAAGATCTCGGCGACCTCGAACAGGTCGAAGTCGATGCCGGCCTCATGGGCGATTGCGGGCAGGTGGAGCGCGGCGTTGGTCGAGCCGCCGGACGCCGCAACGAGCACGGCGGCATTTTCCAGCGACTTGCGGGTGACGATGTCACGCGGACGAATGTCGCGCGCGATCAGCTCCATCACCTTCTCGCCGGCGGCGTAGCAGAACTTGTCACGAAACTCGTAGGGCGCCGGCGCACCGGCCGAATAAGGCAGGGCCAGGCCAATGCCTTCCGAGACCATTGCCATCGTATTGGCAGTGAACTGGCCGCCGCAGGCACCGGCGGAAGGACAAGCGACCTGCTCGAGCTCGAGCAGGTCCTCGTCGCTCATCTTGCCGACGGAGTGCAGGCCGACCGCTTCGAAGACGTCGACGACCGTCACGTCCCGGCCCTTGAAGGTGCCGGGCAGGATCGAGCCGCCGTAGATGAACACCGACGGCACGTTGAGGCGAACCATCGCCATCATCATGCCGGGGAGAGACTTGTCGCAGCCAGCCATACCGACCAGCGCGTCGTAGCCATGGCCGCGCATGGTCAGCTCGACCGAATCGGCGATGACCTCGCGCGACGGCAGCGACGCCTTCATGCCCTCGTGACCCATGGCAATGCCGTCGGTCACCGTGATCGTGCAGAATTCGCGCGGCGTGCCGGAAGCGGCGGAGACGCCCTTCTTCACGGCCTGCGCCTGGCGCATCAGCGAAATGTTGCAGGGGGCCGCTTCATTCCAGCAGGTGGCGACGCCAACAAACGGCTGGTGAATCTGCTCAGCCGACAGGCCCATCGCGTAATAGTACGAACGATGCGGGGCGTGTTCCGGGCCTTCCGTCACATGACGGCTGGGCAATTTCCGCTTATCAAAGACGCGCGCTTCCATGCTTCCCTTCGTCAGGCCTTCCCGCGAGGCGGCTTACTGCCGGCCCCAACTCGCACCCTTTGGCATCGACACAAGATCGCCGTTCGCCGGTCAGGCGCACAATTTCGACCCCGTGAAGTACCAGGCTGCTTGCCCCCTCCGGCAGGACACCTGATCGATGCTCTTTCAACCCGAGTTTATGGCTGAAAGGCGGCGCCAGACATGTTGTGAAGCCTAGAGGTTAACTTCTCGCAACAGTGTGGCTCGACAGCCACAGAAATAGCGGGCCACCAGCCTCTAAGATGCCTGCATTCCGCCGCGGCGGCCATGCGGGATGGGGCGAAAAGCCAGCGGAAACGGGCCGCGAGGAACCACTGTCATGGCCGTCTCCTTGCCCTACCGCTTCATGCTTTCCGGGATCATTTTCGCCATCGTGGGCATGGCGCTCGGCATCTGGATGGGCACCCGCGAGGACTTCACCTACGCGCCGGTCCACGCCCACATCAACCTGGTCGGCTGGGCCAGCCTCTTCCTCTTCGGACTGTTCTACCGGGCAACCGCAGCAGCAGCCGAAACGACGATCGCCAGCGTTCATTTCTGGTGTGCGCTCGCCGGCGCGGTCTGCCTTGCCATCGGTATCTACGGGACCCTGACGCCGGGAAGCCCGGTGGCATTCTTCACCATCCCCGGCGCACTGCTGACACTGGCCTCGATGCTGATCTTTTTGTGGGTCGTGTGGCGGGCGGCGCAGCGCGCTGATTGAGGCGCCGCCGGCAGTATCCGACACACTCGGAGAACTCGCGCCGGAGGCCGAGAACAGAAAGGGGCGCGCGCCCTCCCAAGCGCACGCCCCGTCGAGCTGCCGTGCAGGACGGCCGCTCTTATCGCCAGACTGGCGCTGCGGTGACCACCACCGAGTACCGACGCGTGGCCTCCGGACGGGTGTGCGTGTTGCGTTCCTTCCAGTTCTGGAGGGCTTCATCGTAGGACAGGAACGGGCCGTAGACTTCGCCCCTGCCGTCCTCAATGTCTCTGAAGGTCGCGTCGCGATAGCTGCCGCCGACGACCCAATATTCCTGTGTCATTGGATGATCCTCTTGATGGGTCAGGCGGCATCGGCCTTGCGGCGTTCGCCAAATTGATCGGCCTCGGTCGAACCGGCCATGGCGGCCGTGGCGGAACGCCCAGCCGAGATCGCCATCGCGACGGCGTCGAAGTATGACGTGCCGACTTCGTGCTGATGGCGGACCGCCGTGAAGCCGCGCGGTACCGCGTCGAATTCACGATCCTGGAGCTCGGCGTAGGCGGCCATGCCGCGATGCCGGTAGTCGGCCGCCAGCTCGAACATCGACAGATTGAGCGCGTGGAAGCCCGCCAGGGTGACGAACTGGAAGCGATAGCCCATCGCCGCCAGCTCCTCCTGGAAGCGGCCGATCGTCGCCGCATCGAGCCTGGAGCGCCAGTTGAATGACGGCGAGCAGTTGTAGGCGAGCAGCTTGCCGGGATGCTGGCGATGAACCTCCGTCGCGAACTCAAGCGCCTCGCCGAGATCCGGCGTCGAAGTCTCCCACCAGACAAGGTCGGCGTACGGTGCATAGGACACCCCGCGCGCGATGGCATGGGCCACCGAGTGCGCACTGCCCTGCTTCAGGCGGAAGAAGCCCTCGTCCGTCCGCTCACCGGAAATCCACGCCTCGTCGCGCTCGTCTATGTCACTGGTTATCAGCGTCGCCGAGTGCGCGTCGGTGCGGGCAATGATCAGGCTGTCGACACCAGACACGTCGGCGGCAAGGCGTGCGGCGTTCAGCGTGCGGATGAACGATTGGGTCGGCACGAGCACCTTGCCGCCGAGGTGGCCGCACTTCTTCTCCGAGGCGAGTTGATCCTCGAAGTGCACCGCGGCGGCACCCGCCTCGATCATCGCTTTCATCAGCTCGAAGGCGTTGAGTGCGCCGCCGAAGCCGGCCTCCGCATCGGCCACGATGGGCGCGAACCAGTACATCGAGGCGTCGCCCTCCAGGCGGGCGATCTGGTCGGCGCGGCGGAAGGCCTTGTTGATGCGCCGGACGACGTCAGGGACGGAGCTCGCCGGATAGAGCGACTGATCCGGGTACATCTCGCCGGCATTGTTGGCGTCGGCCGCCACCTGCCAGCCGGAGAGGTAGATCGCCTCCAGGCCGGCCTTCACCTGCTGCACGGCCTGATTTCCGGTCAGTGCACCGAGGGCGCGAACCAGCGGGCGCTCCGCCAGAAGCCTATGCAGCCGCTCTGAGCCGAGACGTGCCAGCGTGTGTTCTACCCGCACAGAGCCGGCGAGTTTCTCGACATCACTCGGGCTGTAATCGCGGCGGATCGCCGGTGGGGTTGTTGGACTTGTCATTGGCGTCACTCCTTTGC